>JAISXC010000233.1 GCA_031270875.1 Desulfovibrio sp. | reverse complement strand
CGATATGGTGTACCAACTGGCGGAAAAGGATGGCGGTAAATGACGACTGTTTTGGCCGTTGTCATTGTTTTGGGCGGCCTGATTTTTTTTCATGAGCTTGGGCATTTTGCCGTGGCGCGCGGCTTCGGCATGGGAGTGTCCGTTTTTTCCCTGGGTTTTGGCCCGAAAATGCTGAAATTCCGGCGCGGCAAGACGGAATACGCCTTGTCGCTTGTCCCTTTGGGAGGTTATGTCTCCCTGGTGGGGGAAGGCGAGGAGGAGGAAATTCCCGACGGATTCACTCCGGAGGAGTCCTTTGCCCTGCGTCCCGCCTGGCAGCGTCTGCTGGTGATGGCCGCCGGGCCTCTTGCCAACATGCTGCTGGCCTGGCTGCTCTGCTGGGTTCTGGCCTTCGGCTGGGGCGCCGCCTTCCTTGTGCCTGAAATCGGCGGGGTGAGCGAAAAAAGCCCGGCCGCCGCCGCCGGTATAAAGGCCGGGGATCGCGTCATCAGCATAGACGGCGCGCCTGTGGAGAGTTGGGAGGAGTTGTCCGGCTCCATAGGCCGCAGCGAGGGGAAGCCCCTTGCCCTGGAGATCGCCAGGCCCCGATCGTCCAATGCGCCCGAGGCCGATTTCATCACTTTGAATGTTGTTGTCAGACCTCTCAAGGGCGCGCGCGAGACCGCCTTCGGCGATACGGAAAGCACCTGGCTCATCGGGGTGCGGGCAACGGGCAGGACGGCTGTCCGGCCGCTGGATTTCCGGAATGCCGCCGCCGAGGGCGCGCGCCACGCCGGGCGGATGATCTCCCTGACCTGGCAAGGCATTGTCAAACTGGCTCAGCGGATTGTGCCTCTGGACCAGGTGGGCGGACCCATCATGATCATACAGCTTGTGAGCCGGCAGGCCCATGAGGGTCTTGCCGGGCTGCTTGCCCTCACGGCGCTGATCAGCGTGAACCTGGGCATTTTGAATCTGTTGCCCATCCCCGTGCTGGACGGCGGGCAAATCGTGTTTTGTCTCTGGGAGGCCGTCTTCAGGCGTCCGATGGCGAAAAAGGTGCAGGGCTATGCCATGCGTCTGGGGATCGCCCTGCTGGTGTGCCTGATGCTGCTCGCCACGTTCAACGACATATGGCGTATCGTGAGGAGCGCGGGCTGACGTGAAAACATATTCCACCGGGCTGGAACTCGTTCTGAACGCGGCCGAGGGGCTTCTGCAGATTGTCGTTACCGACGATGAAGCTCTGCTCTGCGCCCAGGAGTGGAACCGTCCGCGGCAGGCCACGGAAATCCTCGCTCCCGCCCTGCGGGAGATATGCGCGGCCCTGCGAATAACGATGGGGGATTTTCGCCGCGTCGCCTGTGTGCGCGGCCCCGGATCCTTCACCGGCGTCCGTCTGGCGCTCGCCACGGCCGCTGCTCTTCGCCGCGCGGGATGCGCGCGTCTGGCCGGTCTGGACTATTTGCAGGCTCTCGCCTGCACGGCCGCCATAAACCGGCAGTTGCCCTTCGACGCGCGGATAACGGCTCTCACCCATGCCCGCCGCGATCTTGTCCACTTCCGTCCCTTTTTGTCAGTCGGTCCGTCCATGCCCCCGCTGCCGCTTGCCGAGGCGCGGCTCGTCACGCCGCAGGCGGCTCTGGAGGCGGCCCTTGGGCTTGCGGGGGAAAACCGCTTTCCCGTGCATGTGTGCGGCAGCGGCTTTGCGCGCAATGTTCCCGTTTTTGAGGGCCGCGGAGGCGGTCGGCTTGCTCTCATGCCGGAATGTCTGAGCCCCGGCGTGCCGTCCCTGCGCATGCTGGCCCGTCACGGCGAGTATTTTGATCAGGATATTGAGCCGGCCTATCTGCGTCCCTGCGACGCGGTGGAAAATCTGCCTCATCTCGCCGCGCGCCAGGGCAAAGACGGCGGCTGGGCCGCCGCGCGTCTGGAAGATTTGCTGGGTCGGGCGCCGAAAAGCGAAATTTGACGTCCGGCCGTTTTCCCGGAAGGCTGTAAAAGGCGTTGCGGATTTGGACAACAGCGGAAGGGCGGACAGGTTTTGCCCTGTTTGTCCTCCGAGCGGGCTTTACGGCGAACGTGCCCAGAATATCTTGGCCCGCGCCAATTCCAGGCCGTCCGCCTCCCTGAACAGGCCGTAAAGGCAAACGCCTTCGCCGGGCAGACTTCCGCGCGCCAGCACGCTGTCGCCGTACACGGCTTCAGCGCGGAACATCATTTCAATTTTGCGCGGAAGGAGTTCGGCATATATCTCCGCCGGCGTCGCCTCCAGAATCCATTCAAGGTAATGTCTGTTGTTCACGTGGCGATTGCGGTCAATATCCGCGCGGCGTACGGTAAATCGGCGTAACACTCCGGATTCCTCCTGTCCGGGCAGGCGCAGTTTTTCCGTCGGCATCGCGTATTCGGGGTTTTCGGGGCGCAGACGGCCGATAAACCCGGGGATTCGTTCGGCCCTGCGGGTTTCCAGATTGAGCAGCACCCAGTCCGTCGCCGCCCTGGCCAGGATTTTGCCCTCCCCGCAAACCAGAAAATCACGTCTGAATTGCAGTTTTTCCACCACGACCGGCCATGTCCTTACCACGATTGAATTGTCCGGATGGCGCGCGCCGGAAAGACGCGCGCGCGGCAATTCGTGCAGTTCCAAGCGCATGCGGGTCAAGGCCCAGGCCAGCCCCTTGTCCAGCAGGTCCTCCATGCCGACGCCCAGCTGCGCCGCGTGCAGGGCGGCGGCCTCCTCCATGTAGGCGCAAAGGTACTGTACGGGCAGGATGTCGCCGGGGCCTGTTTCGTAGCCGCGAATTCTGAAGGTTTCAATGTGCGTCAGATCCATGAAGGACAAGGTAATGCGGGGGAGACGCTCCCGTCAAGAATTTCCGGCAGGGCGCAACGCGCCTTGACTTCATCGACCGCTTTCATCATACTGGCGCGTTGTGAAATTTTCCCGGATTCAAAAAGCAGACGTGGGCATTTTTGACAGTTTGACGTGAACAACGTGTTGACACTCCACAACCAGAGGCTGCCGGAGCGATTTCTTATACTGCGTATCAGCAAAACCGAAAAAAAGTAAACGTGCTGTCTAGAGCAGATTACGCTTGAGATGCGCTTTTTACGGCGGGCAAAGCCCGCCTGAGCGCATCTCGCGGATTTCATTTCCCACTATGAACTTGCTGACTTTGTTCGAGACAACATATATAACCATGATGAGGAATCGAAGTTTCAAGCGGAAAAATCATGCGAGGAAAATTCAGCACTTCGCATGGAATTCAAACTCTCGGAAAACATCTTGAAAATCAAATAGTATCGACGAGATAGTTGAGTGCACATTTTTATCCCGGGGAGTTGTCCATGAAGAGGCTTCCGCTTTTTCCCTTTATCATGATTTCTCGGCTTGGCGCCAATGCGTTTGCCGCCAGTAAAGCGACATGCCCTGATAAACTTTTCGATAAAATACGGTATAAGGCGTATACCGAGGCAATATTCTCGCATTCTTATGGCTACGGGAAACCAGCATGAGCGATTACAAGAAAACACTGAATCTGCCGCGGACGGACTTTCCCATGAAGGCGAATCTGGCGCGGCGCGAGCCGGAAATCATACAAAAATGGGAAGACGTCGGGGCCTATGAAGCCATGACGGCCGCGGCCGGCGGCGGGGGCGAATATGTCCTGCACGACGGTCCCCCCTACGCCAACGGGCATATCCATCTGGGCACGGCCCTCAACAAGGTGCTCAAGGATATTATCGTCAAGTCCCGCAACATGCAG
>JAISXC010000230.1 GCA_031270875.1 Desulfovibrio sp. | reverse complement strand
TTTTGGCGTTTTCATTCGAAATTTACCACAAAAAACAATACCGGCATGTTGTAAGGAGACCGCAATGAAAATTATTGTCTTCGGCGGCGACGGTTTTTGCGGTTGGCCCACATCCCTGCATTTGTCCTCGTGCGGACATGATGTGGTGATTGTGGACAACCTTTCGCGCAGGAACATTGATACCGAGCTGGAAGTGTATTCTCTTACCCCGATACAGTATATCGGCGCGCGCCTTCAGGCGTGGAGGGAAGTCTCCGGCAGGGACATCGGCTTTTACAACTTCGATCTTTCCCGCAATTACGCCCAACTGCTGTATCTTCTGAAATCTTTTCAGCCGGACGCCGTCATTCACTTCGCGGAACAGCGTTCGGCTCCGTTTTCCATGAAATCGCCTGTGAAAAAGCGCTATACGGTGGACAACAACATCAACGCCACCAACAATCTGCTTGTGGCCATTGTGGAATCGGGACTGGATATCCATTTGATCCACCTGGGGACAATGGGCGTGTATGGGTATACATCCAGCGGCCTGGTGATTCCTGAAGGATATTTGCCGGTGACGATAAAGGCGAACGGCACGGATGTGAATCAGGAAATCCTCTATCCCCCCAATGCCGGCAGCGTCTACCACATGACCAAGACTCTGGATCAGCTTTTGTTCTCCTATTACGGCAAGAATGACAAAATCCGCATTACCGATCTGCACCAGGGGGTTGTGTGGGGAACGCAGACCAACGATACGGGCAAGGATATACGGCTCATCAACCGTTTTGACTATGACGGGGATTACGGCACGGTGCTCAACCGTTTTCTCATGCAGGCCGCTCTTGAGTACCCGCTGACGGTGCACGGCACCGGCGGCCAGACGCGGGCCTTCATCCACATCAGGGATACGGTGCGCTGCCTTCAGCTTTCCGTGGAAAATCCCCCGGCCAGGGGGGAACGGGTCCGCATCCGCAATCAGGTCACGGAAACGCACCGGGTGCGCGATCTTGCCGCCCTGGTGGCCAAGATGACCGGCTGCGAGGTCGCCAACATTCCCAATCCCCGGAACGAGGCGGCGGAAAACGATCTGAATGTGGACAACAGCGCCTTCCTCGGCCTGGGCCTTCAACCCACCACTCTGGAGCAGGGGCTTTTGACCGAGGTGTACGACATCGCCAGAAAGTACGCGGACCGTTGCGATATCCGGCGCATCCCCTGCGTTTCCTACTGGAACGTGGATCGGGCGTCGGAAGGTGAAAAATATTACGCGGCTAAAGATTCCAGCCGGTGATGAGTCTGAAGGATATGCGGCGGATACTCATGGCTCGCCAGGAGGAACTTCTGGCGCTCCCTTCTGGGATGTCAGGTTTCGACATGCTCCAAGCCAAAATAACATCCGCGTGTTGCGCCGTCCTGGCTTTTGCCGGCCCTGAAGACGGAGCGCTTTGGGAAACGCGGGCGGAACAGCTTATGGAGGCTCGCGCGGATATCCTGATGCCCGAGTCCGCCGGCGGATTCGCGGAAGGCGAGAGTCTTTTTCTGCGGTATCTCAAGGGAGGCTGTCGCCACGCTCTTTCGGGCAGGGTCTTTACCCGCGATCTCGGCATAAAGGCATCGGAAAGTCTTGATGCCCTGAAGATTCCCGGATCTTTTCCCGTTTGGCCTGTGTTCGCCGCCCTCCTGCATCTACATGCCCGACACTGCGTCGGAATACGGGGCGGAGAGCGGTTTTCCGGCCCGGACGATTTTTCTCAAGGCCCGGGCCGGTTCATGGCCTTGGCCGCCTTGCTGCACTATGTCGTACCCCTTTGCCGGCAGCAGGATGATTCTCCGGCACTGTCCCAATCATGTTCGGAAACTCTGGAAAATCTTCTGTTCCGGGAACGGGAACTCTGTCTGCGCGGTTCGGCCCCCGCGGATCTTTTGCGCTGGGGCACGGAAATTGACGTCATGCGCGCGCTTATTATTTCCCACCCCCTGATGCGGGAAGTGCAAGGCAAAGCCGCCGTCCGCCGAAAAAAAACACTGCGGAGGGCGCGGCTGGCCGCGTGGGCGCGCTGGTTGTTCTCTTCCGGGAGCAAGGCATGAATCCTCTTGTTTCGCTGATCGTCCCCTGTCGCAATCACAACGAGACTCTGCCCGCTTTGTTGCGGAGCGTGGCTGACCAGAGCATTGTTTCCGACACGGAAATTCTGATCGTGGACGATTTCTCGGATGTTCCCTGCGCAAAAGCGCCGGCCGCCTTTCCTGACCTGAAAATCCGCATTCTCCGGACATCGGAACGTGTGTATGTCAAGGAAGCGCGCATTCTTGGCATGGAGGCCGCGCGTGGCGAAGTGATCGCCTTTGCCGACGCCGATGATACGCTGTGGGGCACGCAAGCCCTGGAGAGGAACGCCCGCTTCCTCCTGGAACAGGGCGCGGATATAGCGCATTTCCCCTGCGTGGAGGTGAACCCCGACTATCGCTATGTGCGCGAATGCGTGGCGGGCCGGCCTTTGGCGCCGGTTCTGGAGGGCAAGGCGATTTTTTCCGCCCTGGTGCGGCAGGGAGTACGGGCATGCACGGTCTGGTCAAAAATGTATTCACGCCGTCTGGCCCTGGAGGTTTTGGAAGCCGCGCGCCCCATGCCGATACGAAACGGCCGGGAGGACGTGATGTACAATCTGCTGTTTTTTCTGCATGCCCGCAAATACGTGGCCAGCCCGCATACCGGCTACGGTTGGCGCGTGGAGTATAAAGATCAGGCAAAGGCCTGGCGCCGGGCATCTTCCTGCTGGTATATGCTCCGCGATCTTTTGCCGTATTTGGAGACGCACGGCGCGACACCGCGTGAGGCGGCCCTGCTTCAGGGAGGCCTACGGCGTTTTCTGCGCAAGCAGATGCGGCTTTTTTGCAAAGGCGTGATGAATGACTATCCGCGTCTTTCCGACGCCAAACTGGAAAACCTTCTGGAAGACGCGGATTTTCAAAGCGCCGCGCATGTTTGGACGGAAAATTTT
>JAISXC010000205.1 GCA_031270875.1 Desulfovibrio sp. | reverse complement strand
CGGAGAGCAGACTGAGCTTGTCTACCCTTCCATAGCGCAATCCATCACGGAAGTGCAGGATCTGGGCTTGACGGCGCTGTTTTCCTACTTCCATCCCTGGGGCTGGGCATCCGTGCTCGGTCTGTCGGGCTTCTGCGTCGTTATCGCCAGGCGGCCCGGCGCGCTTTTTCTGCTGCCGTTGGCCATCCTGGGGCTTCTCAGCACAAAGCTCGGCGGCCGTATGGTCATGTTCGGCACGCCCATTGTCGCCATTGGTTTGACATTGCCCATCTACTGGATTTTACAGCGTCTTTTGCGCAAGCCGCCCGGAGGAGCCGGTGCCGGAGCCTTGACATCGGCCATTCTGGTTGTGCTGCTTGTGGCGCCTTTCGCGGACATGATTCCGGCGATGTCTCAAGGCCCTATGATCAATCGCCGCCATGCCGAAGCCCTCACCCGGGCCAAAAGCATAACGCCTCCCGGCAGTCTGCTCTGGCTGTGGTGGGACTGGGGCTACGCGGCCCACCATTTCGCGCGCCGGGCTACCATAGCCGACGGCGCGCAGCACGCGGGGCCGTCCCTTTATCTGCCGGCGGCGGTTTTTGCCACGGACAACACGCGCTTTGCCCGGCAACTCATCTGCCATACCGCGCAGGCGGACAACGCGCCCGGCAATGTTTTTGAAAAACTGGACGCCGCGGGCGCGCAAAGCCTGATGGAGAAACTGCGCTCTCCGGAAACGCCGCTGATTGAGCAAAAAGGCCGTCAATTCATCGTGGTGAGCTTTGAAATGCTGCGGCTGGGGTTCTGGATCAGCAATTTCGGCAATTGGAATTTCATCACTCGACAGGGCGAGGGCGGCGCGCTTTCCATCGTGCCCCAGACCCTGGCCTACAAACTGGATACAGGGGCAGTGCATCTTCAGGGCGGTCCCAATGCCGTTTACGCCGCTTCAATCAGCGTCTTTGAGGAAACCGGGCTCACCCGCCGCGATTATGTGCAGGAATGGTTTGAAGAGCACTCAGGCGCGAGCCCGGAAGAGCAAAAGGCCTTTCTTTCCGAACGACGGAACATACATTTTTTCTTTAACCGCGTTACGGGCGAAAAACTGGTTATGGATGAAACCCTCCACAATTCGCTCATGGTGCAACTGCTGACGGGAAGTCCGCAGGATCGACGTTTTTCTCCCTACTTCCGGCTGGTGTATGACAATGTTTTCGCAAGAATATACGAGGTGCTGTAAAGGCGACACTAGTGACGGCAATACGAACAAAAGCCCCGGCTTTGCCGGGGGAGCCGAAAAAACCGGCCTCATACCGCAGTACAAGCCATGATTCATATCCTACCCAATGCCGCCTGGACTTCCTTCTGTCGGGTATTCAGGTTGCTCAGGAGCTAATGATGATAGGGAATGTTGCGCAATATGCACTCGGCTCTGTATATCTGCTCCAGCAGAAAAACGCGGGCCAGTTCGTGGGGCAACGTCATGTCGGAGAGACGCAAAAGACGATGCGCGCGGGCGTGTACCGCGTCGTCAAGTCCATAGGCTCCGCCGATGATGAAACACAGATTTCCCGCACTTTCCTGATCGGTTTTTCGCAGAACGGCGGCAAGGCCGGCGGAGGAAATGCCCTCTCCCCGCTCATCCAGAACAAGGGGAATGTCCCTGGGAGACAGATTTTCCAGAATTTTCCGGCCCTCCTGCCTGTTGCGCGGCCGCGGCGGCCCGTACGCCTCCCGCACCTGTATGCTTTCCAGATGTCGCCAGCGCTCAATGCGTGACTCGTAGTTGGCGGCGGCGTCTTTCCAGAATGATTTTTTCAGTCTGCCCACGCTGATCAGTCGCAGGGGTTTGCCCGTCATGGCCCGTCTCCATCATACAACCGCTGATGCCGCGCAATGCCTGCGACGCGGCGGTGTTCTCATTTTTCCCACGGAAACATTTTATGCTCTGGGCTGCCTTGCCTCCAACGCCGCCGCCGTGGCCCGCGTCTACCGGCTCAAAAGACGGAGCCCGGCGCAGCCGCTGCCGCTTTTGGCCGCGGACAGAAGGCAGGCGGCGCAAGCGGCGCGCCTGGAAAGCGCCCCGCAAGCTCTTCTTGAGCGATTCTGGCCCGGTCCCCTGAGCGTTTTGCTGCCGGCCCGTTCTTCCCTCCCGCCGTCTCTGGTCAACGACAAGGGCAGGACGGCCGTGCGGATAAGCCCGCACAGGCAGGCCGCTGAACTGGCGCACCTGGCCGGCGGCATCTTGACGGCCAGCAGCGCCAATCTGCACGGCCGCCGGCCCGTATGTCGATTTCAGGACATGGATGAGGAACTCATCCGGGAGCTTGACATACATGGCGCGGAAACGGGCCTTTTTGAAGGCGATACCCCGCCTGCCGGCGGTCTACCCTCCACGCTGGTCGAACCGCTCGCCTTGACGGAGCGGGCCAAAACTTGCCTGCGCCTTGTCCGCGCGGGCGCGGTAAGCGCCGAAGAACTGGAAGCCGCCGGTTTTTGCGTCCAGTTTGCCTGATTCATGTTCTCCGCCGCCTGCCGATCTTTTCCGCGAACCTTGCGAATTCTTTCAGTGAATTCAGAATTACGGCCAGATTCCCTCATCGCTTATCGTACTGGGTCTGATATTTCAAAGCCAAGGGCACGGTACCTGTGGCAAGTTCGCGGGTGTTCATGCGCTAAAACACACACTATACGCATCATGTCAAGGGTATTTCCCCTTGGGGAGTTTCACCTTAGCAATGATAAAAGTCCAGAGATATGCCCAGTGTCTTGATGGATTCGTGCGCCTGGGCAACCTGTTCCTCCGTGAGCGTTTCCTGAAGGGGAAACAGGGAATCCGCCTTCCGCCGCGTCCGGGTGTTCCTCGTCCAGAACGCGGTTGAGATATTCCACCGGCTTGGCGTCAGGTTTGTTGGAATACGCGAGCTGTTTTTGCCGCATGGCTCCGCGTACCTGCACCGCCGCCTGGGCGCTGAGTTGCAGACCGGCCCCAAGGGAATTCGCCCCGCACAGACCGGCTGGCTGAGATGCCTTGCCGTACAGATCCTCAGTTTTCATGGCTTCCCCGGCCACGGCCTGCCCCTTGATCATGGCGGCATTGCTTTCTTTCAGACTGATGATCGCCCGCACAATCGTCGCGCTCCCGCTCTTGATCGTGCCGATGATGTTCCGCGCGGCCGGGAGAATTTCCGAACGGATGGAGGCCGCTTCCGCCGAGGTGTTGGCGTTGACGGTCTGGACGGTCCGCATGTGCGCCATCGTAATCATGGATTGAATGGAGCCGTAGCCGCCCCGGCGGCCCGGGCATGCGCCGGGAACAAAGCCAGACTCAATATGAGAAGAAGTTTTTTCATGTTCATGCCCCCTTCGCTATTTCGTTGACGATTTCGTGGATGACGTTGGTGATCTCTTCATCCGGGGCGCTTTCATTAGGGGTAAATGGCTTTCATTGGACAAATGGAGTGGGTGTGACCATAAGAAAGCGGATTGTATAAAACAAAAATCACATAATTATCTGGTATAACTGCCGAAAATATTTTTTTATATCTATCGATTTCTGGAATGATGCTCTTATAGGCTCTATCAAACATGAAAGGAGCCGAATATGCGACACAGACACTACAAAATCGGCAATGCAACCATAGAGACAGGAATAATAACAGGAGCATCTTCTATCACACCGGAAACCCGCTATGCCCAAGGCAAGTGCGCCGGATGGCTCTTGCGCCTTATAGAACAGGGGGTTAAGCTGGATGACAATTTTTTTGCCTGTTTCGGCTGGGCTGTTGGCGGTCTGTCGCCTTTTTTGAAGTCGCTTTCCGGTGAGATTAAAAACTTGCCGAAAAAACTTCCCGTCTGCGCCTTCAAAAAGGCGGTGAACGAAGCCATAAAAAGTCCTGCATACCATCAGGATGACAGATGTGAAGAACTTATGCGCGAACATCCCGCGATGAAGGGCGTCATTATGGAGGTGCTCCGCCGGGAATGCGTTGCCGCAGCAGTTGATGCCGCAAAAAACGACAAGATCTGGCGTACCTCCAGAAAACGCCTCAAGAGCATGTTCGGCATAAGCGATGCACTGCTGCAACTATGTGATTTCGTTTTTATTCAGCAGTCATTTTCCGATGTAGAAAACTACATGGACGACCACCTCAATCTTTACAAATACCAGAATAGACGGATATTGGCGCACATGCTTGATTTTGACTACAAAATTTTGCTGAACTGCATTGCCGAGGCCCGTGACTGCGGCTTCTTTGACGATGACAGGGACCAATTCCGCCTGCGGGATGAATTGTTGTCGTTTTGGATGGAAGATGAAATATCCGACAAAAGAAGACTTTTTTACAAGACTCTGAACGGCAAAATACTTCCGTTGGAAAAATTCCGTGTTTCCCGGGAAGACATAGACCATGTCGTGTCTTTACTGAAACATACCGGTGATGACCCTGTCCATATCCTGCTCTACGGGCCTCCGGGCACGGGCAAGACCACTTTTGCCAACAGCCTGGCCGATGCGCTCAGGGTCAAGGCCTGGAGCGTGGTCAGCCGTGCGGATGATGATGATGCCGACCGCCGAACATCCCTGCAAGCCTGTCTGAACCTCGCGGAAAAACACAGTGGCGCGTTTGTTCTTGTGGACGAGGCGGAACGCCTGCTGGACACGAACAATCGTTTCACCGAAAACAGCAAAGACAAGGCCTGGTTGAACGCCTTTCTGGAAGAGCGCGGCAGGCGCGTCATCTGGATAACCAATCACGTCAGCCACATTGATCAGGCCGTGCTGCGGAGGTTCACATACAGCATTCACTTTGACCATCTGGGCAAAAAAGAACGCGGAGAAATCTGGCGGCAGGTGATTCGGGATCAACGGAGGGCAAATGCCTTGTCTGAAGAACAGATACAGAATCTTGTAAGGAATTACGATGTGCCCGCAGCCGTAATTGAAAAATCCGTGTGCCAGGTGAAGCGTCTTCATGTCCAAAAAAAGGATTTCGCTTCCGCCGTGGAACGTGTGCTGCGCGCGCACGTTACGTTGAG
>JAISXC010000182.1 GCA_031270875.1 Desulfovibrio sp. | reverse complement strand
TCTGGCTCAATTCATTCATGGCGACAACAGGGAGACAAAGGCCGCTCTGATCATTTCGTCAATAATCGGCATTGCGCTGACTTCCTCGCTCATATTTGACAAAAATGCTCCCTATGTTTCGGACAAAGACTATATCAGAAAATATTTTACCGGTGCTTTTGAAGCACTTTTTGGGGAGGAAACCGACAAGCGGCACGGTCAGGATCAGGAGCGATGACGGAAAAAACGGCGGGAAAAGGCCTTCAGGCCGCACGGTTTTCGCCTCCGGCTCGTCAGGAGTAAAGGCGCATGACCGCCGCGCCGATCAGAACCGTGAACACCGCGGTCACTCTTGAAGGGGTCATTTTTTCCTTCAGAAAAACAACCGCCAGCAGCATGCCGAAGACCACCGAGGTTTCGCGCAGGGCGGCCACCTGGGATATGGGCGCGCGATTCATGCACCACACCACGAGGCCATAAGCCACGGCGCTGCACACTCCCCCGGTGATTCCGCATTTCCAGCGCGTCTTCAGATAGCCGAAGCAGGCTTTCGGGCCCCGTCGGCAAAGGGCGAAAATCGTGATCGGAAAACAATTCAAGAAAGAAACCCAGCAGATATACGCAAGAGGCTCTCCGGCGAGGCGCACGCCTGAACCGTCCATGACCGTGTAGCCCATGATGACCAGGGAATTGGCCAGAGCCAGGGCGGTGGGCGCCATGCGGAAATCGCCGCGGCGTAGCGAGTCAGAAGCCATAACCAGGATGCCGGAGGAAAGCAGGGCCACTCCGGCCCAACCTCCGGGAGAGAGGCTGTGCCCCATGATGCACACTGTGAAAAATGCGGTGAAAAGCGGGGAGGAGCCGCGCATAAGCGTGTAGACATAGCTCATGTCCGAGCTTTTATAGGCATGGGCCATGAACAGGTAATAAAAAAGATGGATGCTGGCCGTCCCCGCGAGAAAAGGCCAGCTGGCGGGTGCCGGAAGAGGCAGAAAGGGCATGAAGCAGAGCATGAACAGGGCGCCGCCCAGCGCCTTGAGCGACGTTTCCAGGAGCTTGTCCGTCCCCCCTTTGATGATGGCGTTCCACACCGCATGCAGCATGGCGGAACCCAGGATGATGGCAATGACGGAAGCGCTCACGGCCTTGCCTTTGTTTCTCTTTACCCCGTTCTTTCGATAAATAACATGGTATCAACGACTAGGACAAGTTAACACTATCTGAGAGTCTCAACGATAAGAGCAAAAACGACAAAGGCGAGAAACATGACATCAAGCTTGTCATACCGCGTAAAAACACGGCGAAACCCTTTGAGTCTTCGGAAAAGGCGCTCTACCTCATTGCGCCTCTTGTACAGTTCCTTATCATATTCCCAAGGCTTCAATCGATTGGGATTTGGCGGTATCACCGGAGAAAATCCCAAATCGCGGATCAACTGTCTTGTCTCGTTGCCTTCGTAGGCACGGTCCGCGAGGAGACTACAGGGCTCAACCGCTGGTCCCAATGCTGACAAAAGCTTTCGTCCTTGCGGCGCGTCCCCGGAATTTCCGGGGGAAAGGTGAAATCTCAACGCGCATTCAGCATTCGCGGCAACCATATGAAGCTTTGTTGTCCATCCAGCTCTGGATTTTCCAATGGATTGCGGGCCGTTTTTTTTAAAGCCCCCGTCCCGTCGGGATGGACTTTAACCATAGTGCTGTCAAGAGAAAGCACTTGAATTTTAACGCGAATTAACTGCTCTTGTTGAAGACGTGTAAAGACGCGGTCAAGAACTCCGTTTTTGCTCCAGCGGTTCATGCGAGTGTAAATGCTGTGCCACACGCCGAAATGTTTCGGCAAGCCTCTCCATTTACAGCCGTGCTCCGCAACATAAAGGATCGCATTCAGCACCTGGAGGTTGCCAAAATGCACATTTCCCCTTTGCCGCGGGAAGCAGTCGGCAATCCTGTCGTATTGTCCCCGAGTGATTTCCACAGCTGGACAATGACAGATTGCTGTGTGCTTGTCAATTTGTGCTAACTGGACCTAGCGCACCCGGACGATGTTCTTGCCGGTGCGTTTGGCGTCGTAAAGCGCGCTGTCGGCTCTCCGGATGAATTTTTCGACGCTTTCCTGCGGGAGATACGTAGTGCAACCCACACTGACGGTTACAGGGGGTACATCCGGAAACGACATGGCGGCTATGCGTTTGCGCACCTTTTCCCCGATCATGTAGGCCCGTTCCGGCGGCTCATGGGGAAGCAGTACCACAAATTCCTCGCCGCCGTACCGGGCGATGATATCATTGCGGCGCAGAGTCTTCGTCAATATGCCGCCCAAATTCTGCAACACGGCGTCTCCGGCGAGGTGGCCGAAGGTGTCGTTGATTTTCTTGAAATCGTCGATATCCAGGAACAGGATTGAGAGGGGATAGTCAAGCGCCATGCTGCGCCTGATCTCACCGCCCAGAAGATCTGTAAACGCGGACCGGTTATAGATTTTGGTCAGTCCGTCAATGCGCGCCTGCGTCCTGAATATCTCCAGATTTTGCTCCATCGCGCGGCTCTGAAGCAACTGCTCGCGGGCCTTGCGCAATATGCGCGTCTTTTCAACGTAGTCGTCGTAAAGTTTTCGGACAATGATAGCCTGTACGCCCTCAAAGGAAACGGCGATGGCCACAAGTGCCGTTGTTCCTTCCACTCTGCCGTCTTCCTGCCATACGCCGGATGAAACGCTGCCCTCCTCGCCTTCTTCAAAAAAACGCTCGGCGTCGTCGAGAAAAAATTCCAGCATGGGAGATTCCCGCCAGGGTTCGGTACATGGTTCGACGCCGCCGCTCGGGAAAAGTTCGATGTAGAACTGCGGGATCTTGCCGAAAAATGCGTATCGCCGCCGCGCGGTACGGCACAGCACCGCGCTGTCAAGCGCCTGCAGAATGATAAGGGAAATATCCTTGTTCCGTGTCACAGTGGATTCCTCATCCTGCGGAGGCGGAAGGGACGTCACGCTTTCCGCCCGGGCTGCAACATGTCCCTGGACAGGGAAATGAAAGCCTCTTCAACGGCCTGGCCGGTTTTCGCGCTTGTGCGGAAATATTTGATCCCCTGGCGTGTGAGATTGTCCAGCATGG
>JAISXC010000119.1 GCA_031270875.1 Desulfovibrio sp. | reverse complement strand
GTCATCGCTAAACTCAGGCATTACCTGCGCGGGATATGAACGCATTGCCCCCGCACGCCGGCCCGCAGCCCGAAAATCCGACGCGTCCGGAAGACGGGGCGCGACGGCGGCATGGCACCGTCCGGCGAACCGCCATTATGACAGGCGGCTTCTGAAATCGGCGTAAGAGAATTCGCGCTGGAGGCGAAAGCGCAATCCGTCCCCCTCCGCCTCGCAAATGCCGATGGAAGGCAGACGCAGACCGTTGAACATTGTGGTTTTCACCATGCTGTAGATGGCCATGTCTTCAATGATCACGCGCTGTCCGGCTTGCAGCGGCCCGGCAAAAGAATATTCCCCCAGCACGTCTCCCGCCAGGCAGGATTTTCCGGCCAGGCGGCAGGCGAAGGCTTTCTCCCCCACAGCGC
Organism: Desulfovibrio sp.; assembly: GCA_031270875.1. The sequence continues at coordinate 4,941 of JAISXC010000119.1, read as the reverse complement.
CGGCTCGTTCGATGCCGCCGGCCGCCTGGTAACGCACATGCGGCCTGTAAGGCATTTCCAGCACGTCCGGCGTGTGGCAGGCGGCGGATATGTCCAGCAGGGCCACCGGCATGTCGGCCTGCACCACATCAAGCACCGTGGCCACAAGCCAGCCCGCGTCCAGAGCCACCGCCTCGCCGGGTTCCAGATAAATTTGCGCGCCGTAACGAGCGCGCCAGTCCGTCAAAAGACGGCAGAGCAGATCAATGTCATAATCCTCGCGGGTGATGTGGTGGCCGCCGCCAAAATTCAGCCATTGGCAGCCGCCGAGCCAGGAAGCGAATTTTTTTTCCACCACGGTCAAAGTCCGCTCCAGAGCGTCCGCGTTCAGCTCGCAGAGCGTGTGGAAGTGCAGTCCCGCAAGGCCGCGCCGGTCTTCGGGGGAGATTTTCCGGAACTCGCGCAAACGGATGCCCAGGCGCGAAGAGGGAGAGCAGGGGTCATAGAGGGGCACGGCCACTTCCGAATGTTCGGGATTGATGCGCAGGCCGCAGGCCACGCCGTGGGCGCGGGCGCTGTTCCAGTTCTCTATCATGGGGCGGAAACGCCGCCACTGGGCTATGGAGTTGAACACCAGACTGTCCGCGAGAGGCAGGATAGCAGCTATCTCTTCCGCGCCCCAGGCGGCGGCGAAAGCATGCACCTCTCCGCCGAATTCTTCGCGCCCCAGGCGCGCCTCGTCAACGGAACCGGCACATACCCCCCACAGCGGCCCGGAACCCGTAAAGCGCGAAAGGAGCGGAAAAGTGGCAAAAGCCGCATATGCCTTGAGGGCCAGCAGAATTTTTGCGCCCGTGCGGCGCTGCACCGTATCCAGCACGGCGGCGTTTGCCGCAAGACGCGGCGCGTCCAGAACAAAACAGGGGGAAGGCACGCGCCCCTTGTCAAAAAGCAGCCCGCCGCGCATTATTCGATATCCGCGCACCGCCACGGCAAACCATAGACGGAAAGGGCATCCATGAAAGGATCAGGATCGTGCTGCTCCATATTCCACACGCCGGGGCGCCGCCAAAGGCCTTCGGCAATAAGTTTCGCGCCGATCATGGCAGGCACGCCGGTGGTATAGGAAACGGCCTGTGAGCCGACTTCGGCGCAACAGGCTTCATGGTCGCAGACGTTGTAGACGTAAACGCACTTTTTCCCGCCGTTTTTTAAACCCGTCATGCGGTTGCCTATGCAGGTCTTCCCTTTTGTCAGCGGCCCCAGAGAGGCTGGATCCGGCAGCAGCGCCGCCAGAAACCGCACGGGAACAATATCATGCCCCTGGAAGCGCACAGGGGCGATGCCCGTCATGCCTACATTGCCGAGAACCTTGAGGTGATTCAGGTAATTTTCGGAAAAGGTCATCCAGAAACGCGCCCGGCGCAATCCTTTCAGGTGCAGGACAAGGGATTCCAGCTCCTCATGATAAAGAAGGAAGCACTTTTTGCGGCCTATGCCGTCAGGAAAGTCATAGCGCATGGAAAAGGCGAGAGGGTCCGTTTCCACCCATTCGCCGCGCTCCCAGTAGCGCCCGCGCGCCGTTACCTCGCGGATATTGATTTCCGGGTTGAAGTTGGTGGCAAAGGGCATGCCGTGATCGCCGGCATTGCAGTCAATGATATCAAGCACATGAACTTCGTCCAGCTTGTGCTTCATCACCCAGGCTGCAAAAACATTGGTTACCCCGGGGTCGAAGCCGGAACCGAGCAGAGCGGTGAGCCCCGCCTCGCGAAAACGGTCGGCGTAGGCCCACTGCCACTTGTATTCAAATTTTGCCGCGTCCGGCGGCTCATAATTGGCCGTGTCCAGATAGTGCGCGCCGGCGGCGAGGCAGGCATCCATAATGTGCAGATCCTGATAGGGCAGAGCCACATTGCACACGATCCCCGCTTCGGAGGAACGGATAAGACCCGCCAGCTCCGCCACGTTGTCGGCATCCACGCCGGCTGTCTCCAGAGCCACGCCGGTGCGCGCCCTGACACTCGCGGCCACGCTCTCGCAGCGGGACAAGGTGCGGGACGCCAGGGTGATTTTTTCAAACACGCCCGTCCGTTTCGCCGCCTGCGCACATTTGTGAGCCACCACATTGCCTACGCCGCCGGCGCCGATGATCAGAAGATTTGCCATGAACGCTCCCTTTTTCAGGTCACAATGGCGTCCCGCCCGTTCCGGGCATGTCCCCGTCCAGCACAAGAACGTGGGCGTAGCGTCCGCCCCCGCGAGCCTTTTCCGCCAGGGACGTTCCCGCCTTGCGGCAGGCGTTGCAGGCATGGCGCGGGATGAGGATGCACAGGGATCGCGCCACCCTGTCGGAACTTGTCTCAATGCGTCCCAGGCCCGAACAGTCCCGGCACAGGCGCCAGCCCTCGAACTGGCTCTCGCCCAGCATGTCGGTGTCGTAAAAAATACGGCGATGCCGTACCCAGTAACCGTCCTCCTCCTTCCCTTCCGCGGGATGGGCCGGGGGGCTGCGGAACAGACGCAGGGCTTTCTCGCACACGTCGGCAATATGGCGGCCTGTTTCCGGACGCTGGCGCACGGATGAGGGGTTCCAGTCCGGTTCGCGAATGTCCTCATAAGGCAGCCCGGCAAGCGCGAGACAAATACCCGTATTGACATAGGGCAAGGCCCCGCGGATGGCGTAGCCGCCTTCCAGCACGGCGATGTCCGGCTTGAGAAGACTGTTCAGGACGGCGTAGCCCCGGGCCGAGAGACGCATATTGGCCAGGGGATCGGTGAAATGGTTGTCCTGCCCGGCGGAATTGATGACGATGTCCGGCCCGAATTCGGCAAGCATGGGCAACACGGCTTTTTCCATTGCGTACAGGTAGCCCTCGTCCGAGGTTTCGGGCGGCAGGGGAATGTTGATGGTGCGGCCCAGAGCGCCCGGGCCGCCGTATTCCTGCAGAAAGCCGCTGCCGGGGTACAGGGTGCGGCCGTCCTGGTGCAGGGAGATGAAAAGGGTATGCGGATCGTTCCAGAATATGTCCTGGGTGCCGTCGCCGTGGTGCACGTCAGTATCCACAATGGCCGCCCGCAGGGGTCGTCCTTCGGGGTGCGGCCAGTGATCACGGATATATTCCAGCATGACCGCTTCGTTATTGATATTGCAAAAGCCGCGATTGCCGTGCACCACGCGCATGGCATGATGGCCCGGGGGCCGGGCCAGGGAAAAGGCCCTGTCCTCCTTTTTTTCCATCACCAGACGGGCGGCGGTAATGGCCGCGCCGGCGGCGGCCAGATGCGAATCCGTGCTCACCGCCGCGACGCCTGGCAGGCAGAAGTGCGTCCGGGCGAGGTCGACGGATGTTGCGAATTCCGGGCGGTACTCGCTGATGCCGGGGATATCGAATACTCCTTCCTCCTGCAACTGGTCACGGGTGTAGAGCAGGCGTTCCTCGCGCTCGGGATGGGTCGCGGAAATGGCCCAGTCGAAGGCCGGGAAAAAAACCACGCCGAGCCGTCCCGCTGACACCGCCTTTTCGCCGGGCAGAAGTTTGGGAAAAGCATGCGCGGACATGTTCATGCGGCCGCCTACAGGGTGCCGTTGCGCTGCCGCAACGCTTTTTCCACGGCGGAAAGGCATTGCAACGCCACATCTTCCACAGGCTGCGAAGCGTCCACCACGGCAAAGCGATCCGGCTCCTCCTGGGCCAGCGCGCGGTACCCCTGCCGCACACGTTCATGAAAGGCCAGACTTTCCGAATCAAAACGGCCTTCGGAAATGGTGGTGCCCGCTTCCCTGTTGCGCTGTGCGGCCCGCATGAGGCCGCAGGGCACGGGCACGTCCAGAAGCAGGGTAATATCCGGCGCAAGGCCGCCGGTGGCGGTTTCGTTCAGGCGGCGCAAAAATTCCGTATCCAGTCCCCGGCCGTAGCCCTGGTAGGCCAGGGTGGAATCGGCGTATCTGTCGCACAGCACGATTTGCCCGGATTCCAGGGCGGGGCGGATCATTTCCGCCACATGCTGCGCCCGGTCCGCCAGAAAAAGAAAAAGTTCGGCCCGGCTGGCAAGGTTCTTTCCTCTGGAGTCCAGCAGCGTATGGCGCAGGCCGCGGCCCAGAGAGCAACCGCCAGGTTCCTTGGTGAGCAGCGGATCAAGCTCGCGATCCAGGAGATATTCCGCCAGCAGGCGTGCCGCCGTGGACTTGCCGGAGCCTTCTATGCCTTCAAAAGTGACGAACATGCGCGTTTTTTCCTGCCGCTGCCGTGATATTCGCGTCAATAAAACAAGTTACATGTTACGGATACAGCATACCCGTTTTGCGGGACAACGGCAAGCCCGGCCCCGGTGGACGGGATTCGCGCGCGGACGTAACCGTCCGCCCAAAGCCTATTTTGTCCCGCTGTCAGGACGTTCCACAAGTCGCATCGGCAAAAGCTCCGCCGGCATGCCCTGCGGGAGAGGACTGACGGCGACAGGAGCCGTGGAGGGCCGGCGCGTCATCAAAATTCCGGGCTCGGGATCGAGCGGGCCGTCCAGATACTCGCTGACCGTCACAAAACGGCTGCATCCGGCCTCGTACAACTCCCTCACAATCCTCGGCAGATCCTCCACCGTGTTCTTGTGCGTGTCATGGAAGAGAAAAATGCCGCGCATCTTCCCCTGCGGATAAACACTGCCCCGCCCGTTGCGCAGCGCGGCATAGCTGGCCGGCAGACGCCGCCAGTCTTTGGTGTCCGTGGACCAGAGCACCACGGCAAGACCCAGCGAGTCGGCCACTTCCACGGTATAGTCGTCAAAAGCCCCATAGGGCGGACGCAGACATGCCGGCCGCGCGCCAAGGCTTGTGAGCAGCTCGTTGGTGCGGACAATTTCCTCCCGCTTGCGTTCGCGGGAGATGCGGCGCAGATTGGGATGGGTCCAGGTATGGTTGCCCACTTCATGGCCTTCCGCCACTATCCGCCGGACAATATGGGG
>JAISXC010000007.1 GCA_031270875.1 Desulfovibrio sp. | reverse complement strand
CTTACCCGCGACTCCACGATTTTGTCGAGGCCGACGAACGCGCCCCCGACAATAAACAGGATATTGGACGTGTTCATGCGGATAAATTCCTGCTGCGGGTGCTTGCGTCCGCCCTTGGGGGGAATATTGGCTTCAGTTCCTTCAATGATTTTCAGCAGGGCCTGCTGCACGCCCTCCCCGGACACGTCACGGGTTATGGAAGGCCCGTCGCCCTTGCGTGAAATTTTGTCTATTTCGTCAATATAAATAATGCCCTTGCTCGCCGCCTCCAGGTCGTAGTCCGCGTTCTGCAAAAGCTGGACAAGGATGTTTTCCACGTCTTCGCCGACATAACCCGCCTCTGTAAGCGTGGTCGCATCCGAAATCGCGAAGGGAACGCGCAGAATTTTTGCCAGCGTCTTGGCAAGCAGCGTTTTGCCGCTGCCGGAGGGCCCGACAAGAAGTATGTTGCTTTTTTCAAGCTCCACGTCGTCGCCCGGAGAATCGCCGTAAAATACGCGTTTGTAATGGTTGTGCACCGCCACGGAAAGATTTTTTTTCGCCTCGTGCTGGCCGATGACATACTTGTCCAGCCGGCTTTTTATTTCCATGGGAGAGCGCAGCCGCTCCTCGTTTTCCGTATTTTCGCGCTGATCGCGCAGTATGATCTCATTGCACTGTTTGACGCAGTTGTCGCATATTGCGGCGGCGTCATGCACAATGAGATTTTGCACCTCAAGTTCGTTGCGCCCGCAAAAAGAGCAGCGCAAGGTCTCTCTTGTCATGGATTTTTTGATTTTTGACATAAATTTACTTGCTCTTTCCCGGCGACATGTCGCTGCGCGAAACCAGTACGCGGTCAATAATGCCGAGCTTTTTGGCTTCTTCAGGCGTTAGAAAATTGTCCCTCTCGGTGGCGGCCGCAACGTCCTCATAGGGTCGCCCCGTGTTTTCAGCCAGCATTCGGTTGAGATTTTCTTTGAGCCGCAGGACTTCGCGGGCGTGAATCTCGATGTCCGTCGCCTGTCCCTGATATCCTCCCGATGGTTGATGGATCAGGATCTGGCTGTTGGGCAGGGCGAAACGAAGGCCAGGAGCTCCGGCCGCCAGCAAAAAAGCCCCCATGCTGGCGGCCAGGCCTATGCACACGGTTGACACCGGCGAAGAAATGAAACGCAGGGTGTCGTATATGGCGAGCCCGGCGGTTACGGAGCCTCCGGGGCTGTTGATGTAGAGGCTGATTTCTTTTTCGGGATCCTGTGATTCCAGAAAAAGCAACTGGGCGCATACCAGCGAGGCCACTCCGTCATTGACTTCCGTGCCGAGCAGGATGATGCGGTCTTTGAGCAGGCGCGAATAAATGTCGTAGGCCCGCTCGGAACGGCCGGTTGTCTCAATGACCATGGGAATTAACGACATGGCGACTTTTCCTCGGAATGCGGCGGTATGCCGTTATGACGCGGAGCTGTTTTCAGCGGCGCCGTTTTCGCCGGCGGCTTCGGCCGCTTCGCTTTCAGAAGGTTCCACTTCCGAAATGGCGGCCTTGGCGTAGACAAGTTCCATGGCTTTGTCGGCCAGCAGACGATCACGCAATGCAAAAATCATGCCTGAACGTTCATATTGAGCCCGCAATGTGTTGAAGTCATCTCCGCTTTGCAGACTTGCCTGGTAAATATGGGAGTTGATTTCCTGATCGCTGGCCTCCAGCCCTTCCTTCCTGGCAATGGAGAGCAAAAGCACCTGACAGCGCGCTATCTCTCTGGCTTTGGGCAAAACCTCCCCCCGCAGGTCTTCCAGACTTTTGCCAAGGGATTCCATGCTCTTGCCGACGCGCTCAAGGCGCGACTTCTGCGCCGCGAGCAGGGTATTGACCTGAATGTCGACCATGCTCTCCGGCAGGGGAAAATCCGTCATTTTTACCAGCTTGTCCAGGAGCTTTTTCTGGGTTGCGCTTTTGTTGAGGGCGGCGCGGCTTTTCACGTAGCTGTCGGCAATTTTTTCCCTGAGTTCCCCCATCGTTTCCACGCCCAGTTTTTTGGCCAGTTCGTTATCAAGTTCAGGAAGTTGACGCTCTTTGACGGCATGCACCCGTACTTTCATGGTGACGATTTTTCCCGCCAGATGCGGGGCGATGAAGTCGTCGGGAAAATGTATCTCCCCCTCGCCTTCCCGGCCGTAGGGGATGGTTTTCACAAGCGCCTCGAACTCTTCCAGCGCCTGGCGTTCGCCGAGCGTCAACTCAAAATTTTCGGCGGACACGTTCTCCACCGGTTTGCCGTCCGCATAGGCGGCAAAGTCCAGATTGACCACCTGACCGTCCACAGCGGGCCCATCGCCGTCAACGGGAACAAGCCTGGCGTTGTCGCGGCGGATGCGCTCAACAACTTCATCCACTTCCTCCTCTTTCACGACAACTTTTTCCTGTACCTCCTCCATGCCCTCATACGGGGGCAGATCAAGAGCGGGAAGCACCTCAAACTCAATGCTGTATGTGAAGCCCTTCCCGCGTTCCAGCGTGTCCGGCCCGTCAAGGTTTATGCCGGAAACGGGGCTGACGCCGAGGGATTGCATGACTTCGTTGATATGCACGTTGACAAGATCCTGGCGGGCCTCTTCGTAAATTTTGTCGTGGAACCGTTTTTCGATAACCGGGGCGGGAACTTTTCCCTTGCGGAATCCGTCCATCTGGAGGGATGTTTTATACAGGGCGACAGCCCCGGCAATGGCCGCTTCCACTTCCTGCGCCTCAGTGGTGATGACGATCTTTTTTTTGACAGGCGACAGTTCTTCGGTTTTGTACTCCACTTGGGGCTCCTTCTTTTATAGCTTGCGAACGCCGCGGATATGTACATCATTTACGCGTTGTGCGCAACCGTCGGCCCGGTGCGTCCGCCGGCCGTAACTCGGTCGTTATTGTTTCCAACATTATATATTATTTATTTTTTCCCGGTCAACGGCACAGGGAGGCGCGGAATGATAAAAAAGATGCGTTGTTATCGAAATATGTTACGGAGTGGGCGTCTTTTCCGGCGCATTTGACACCAGGGCCGCATAGCGGCTATGCTTGTCAAGGACAAATTTCGGGGGAAATCCCTTATTCTGGAGGATGTGTTGAACCAGTTCAGCCGCAACCTGATGCTCTGGGCAATCATCGTTCTGGCGATGGTCATGCTCTTCAATACCTTTGAGCAAACGCAAGGTCCCATGCAGCGGGTTCCCTATACGGATTTTTTGACCAGGCTCAACGAAGGCCAGTTGTTGTCCGTGACAATGCAGGGGCACAATTTGACGGGCAGAACTTCCGACGGCCGGACTGTCCAGACCTATGCGCCGCAGGATCCGGGCCTTGTCGCCCGTCTTATTGAAAAAAAAGTCGAAATCAAGGTCGAGCCGCCGGAAGAGCAGCCCTGGTATATGACGTTGCTGGTTTCCTGGTTTCCCATGTTGTTGCTCATCGGCGTATGGATTTTTTTCATGCGCCAGATGCAGGGTGGCGGGGGCAGAGCCATGAGCTTCGGTCGTTCGCGTGCGCGTATGCTCAACCAGGAAAGCGCCCGCGTCACCTTTGACGATGTGGCCGGGGTGGACGAAGCCAAGGATGAGCTTTCCGAAGTCGTGGAATTTCTGTCCAATCCGAAAAAGTTTACCCGCCTCGGGGGGCGCATACCCAAGGGCGTTTTGCTGGTCGGCCCTCCCGGCACAGGCAAAACGCTTTTGGCGCGCGCCGTGGCTGGCGAGGCGGGCGTCCCCTTTTTTTCCATTTCCGGTTCCGACTTTGTGGAAATGTTTGTCGGCGTCGGCGCCTCAAGAGTGCGCGATCTTTTTGTGCAGGGCAAAAAAAACGCGCCCTGCCTGATCTTTATCGACGAAATTGACGCTGTGGGGCGTCAGCGTGGCGCGGGGCTGGGCGGCGGGCATGACGAGCGCGAGCAGACGCTGAACCAGTTGCTTGTCGAAATGGACGGTTTTGAGAGCAATGAGGGCGTTATCCTGATAGCCGCGACCAACCGTCCGGACGTGCTCGACCCGGCCCTTTTGCGTCCGGGCCGCTTTGACAGGCAGGTGGTTGTCCCCACACCGGATTTGCGCGGCCGCAAGCGCATTCTGGAAGTGCATACCAAACGCACGCCGCTGGACGAGGATGTGAACCTGGACGTGCTGGCTCGCGGCACGCCCGGCTTTTCCGGCGCCGATCTGGAAAACCTCGTCAACGAGGCAGCCTTGCAGGCCGCCAAGCTCAATCAGGAAAAGCTCGACATGGGCGACTTCGAATACGCCAAGGACAAGGTGCTCATGGGGCGCGAACGGCGCAGCCTGATTCTGTCGGATGAGGAAAAGCGCATCACCGCCTATCATGAGGCCGGGCATGCCCTGGCGGCGAAACTCTTGCCGGGTTCCGACCCCGTGCACAAGGTCACCATAATTCCGCGCGGCCGTGCGCTGGGCGTTACAATGCAACTGCCCGAGGAGGACCGGCACGGCTATTCGCGAACCTATCTGCGCAACAATCTTGTGGTGCTGCTCGGCGGTCGGGTGGCCGAGGAACTGATTTTTGACGACATCACCACAGGAGCTTCCAACGATATTGAGCGCGTCACCCGCATGGCCCGCAAAATGGTGTGTGAATGGGGCATGAGCGACGTCATCGGAACCCTTGCCATCGGCGAGACCGGCGAGGAGGTCTTCATCGGCCGTGAATGGATACAAAACAAAAATTTCAGCGAGGATACGGCCCGGCTGGTGGATGGCGAGGTCAAGCGCATTGTGGAGGAAGCCCACGGCCGCTGCCGCGAACTTCTGCAAAGCCGCAGCGAGGTGCTGAACCGCATTGCGCAGGCCCTGCTTGAACGGGAAACCCTCAACGGCGAAGAACTTGACAAGATCATGAACGATGAGGAACTTCCGCCGCTCGACACAAACGGCGACAACTCCGCGAAGCGCGACGGGAATGCCGGAAAAGATTCCGGCGGCCCGGATGCCGCGGCTCAGGATTTTGTGCTGGAACCGGATTCCGCGGAAAAGAACCAGCCCCGCGCGACAAAAGATACTAATGCCTGATCCGGCCGCGCAAAACGCCGCGTGGCGCTCATCCGGCGGGCATATCCTTGCTTCGTCCGCGTTTTTTGGCGTCATGGGCATTGTCAATCTGACGCCGGACTCTTTTTATGACGGGGGGCGTTGCGTTTCAACCGGATCGGGGCTGGCGCGGGCTCTGCGCCTTTACGGCGACGGCGCCGACATTGTGGACTTTGGCGCCGAAACCACAAAACCGGGTTCCGAGGCGCTTTCCCCGGAGGAGGAACAGGCCCGCCTTCTGCCGGTTTTGCGCGCCGCGCGCGGGGCCTCCCCGGATATGGTCGTTTCCGTGGATACGTATCACGCCGGAACAGCGGCGGCCGCCCTTGACCTCGGCGCGGCCGTCATCAATGACGTTTCGGCCTGCTCTTTTGATCCCGGTCTCACGGATGTGCTTGTTCAGTACAAGCCGGGCTATGTGCTCATGCATCACAGGGGCAGGCCGAAAACCATGCAGGACGGGCCGCGGTATGACGACGTCCGTCGCGAGGTCGCGTCTTTTTTTGAGCGGGAGATGACGCGCCTTGTCAAAGCCGGCCTTCCGGAGGATCGCATCGCGCTTGACCCCGGTATCGGCTTTGGCAAAACGTGCGCGCACAATGTGGATATTCTGGCCCACCCCGGAGAATTGCTTTCTTTCGGCAGGCCGGTGCTTGTGGGGATCTCCATGAAATCCGTGTTCGGCGATCTGCTCGGCCTGCCGGCGGATGACCGCGGCATGGCCACCCAGGTCGCTACAGCCCTGCTCTGGAGCGGCGGCATTTTCTGGCATCGCGTGCACGATGTGGCCGCGACGCGCCAAAGTCTTGCCCTTGCCGCCGCCCTGCGGCCCGAACAATGCGAGCGTGCGAGTGTTTGAGGCGCTTCCCGTAACCTGGAGAGACGTGCTGGACATAGCGTTCGTCAGCGTGCTGCTGTACCAGCTCATCCAGCTTTTGCGCGGCACGCGCGCGCTGGCCGTGTTGACGGGGCTTGGGCTTTTGACGGTGCTCTTCTACGTGTCCAGGTATCTGGGCCTGAATACGCTGTTCTGGCTGCTGCAGCATATTTTCAGTTCCCTGTTTATTGTCATTGTCATTCTGTTTCAGGCCGACATCCGGCAGGCCCTCGGGGAAATCGGAGCGCGCAGGATATTCACGCGAAACAGGCTCCGGCAGGGCGGCATAGAGGAAGTCGTCATGGCCTGCCAGGAAATGGCGAGGCTCCGCATCGGCGCGCTGATCGTCATTGAACGCGGTATGCGTCTCGGAGACATGGTGGCGCGCGAGGGGGTGCGAATCGATGCCTTGCTCTCGCGGCGTTTGCTCATGAATATTTTTCACCCCAGGGCGCCTTTGCACGACGGCGCGGTTATCATCAGCGCCGGGCGCATTATGGCCGCCGCCTGCATCCTGCCTCTGGCCACGGCGGACGGACAGAGTTTCGGCACGCGCCATCGCGCGGCCATGGGCATCACCAGTGAGAGCGACGCCGTGGCCGTCGTTGTTTCAGAAGAGCGCGGGGAAATAACCTTGGCCCTTCGGGGCGCTTTGACGCTTGTCCCGGATGCCGCGCGCCTAAGGCAGGTTCTCAGTGAAATTTTCTAAACGCGGCCGCATGGCATCCAATCTGTTTTCTCTTGTCGTGGCAGTTCTTACCTCAATCAGCATCTGGTACATGGTGAGCGTGCGCGAACGGCGCGAAACACAGATTGACATCATTGTGGATTATTTCGGCATCCCGTCGAACCTTGTCGTCACCGACGGTCTGGTGAACAAGGTAACCGTGCGTCTTCGCGGTCCGGAAACCCTGTTGCGCACGTTTACCCAGCAACGCCTGGTGAGAACCGTGAATCTTTCCAATATCAGAAAGGGGGTCACAACGGTGCCGCTGACCTCCGAAACGCTGTGGCAGACCGCGCAGGCCTTTGAGGTTGTGAATATTCAACCCTCGCGCATTGTCGTCAGGGCGGACAAACTTCTCGAACGCAGCGTGCCCTTGCGCTATGTTTTGGATTCGCCCCTGCGCGGCGATGCCCTGACCGTGGGCGAGATCAGCATGACCCCCTCCACGGTTGTGCTTCGCGGCCCCGAAAAAGTCGTCGCCGACATTTCAAATCTGCCGGTGACCATAACCCTTGATCCCAAGGCGGCTGGTTCCCGGGTGAAGGAAAGCATTACCCTGGATACCCCCGGCCTTGTCACTGCCCTGCCTTCGGCAGTGCTGGTGCAATATACCATTACCAGCGGTCGGGCGACGCTTTCCCGCCGGTGCGGGATCGCCCTTGTCACGGAAGACAGCAGGCTTTACGATGTAAACCCGTCAACAGTGACAGTGCTTGTGGAAGTTCCGGAAGCCTTGAGCAAAAATTCAAGTTATCTTAATCAGTTGGAAGTCAGTGCGGTTCCTCCTCAGCTTGAGCCCGGCCAGAAGGGCAAAGCGGTTTTGCGCCTTCGCCTGCCCGAAGGCATGACGGTTCTGACGCCGCCGGGCGATGTGACCGTCACGCGAAAGGACGAGCCCAAAGCGTTGACCACTGAATGACGGGAGGAAGGAGACGCCATGTCCGAACGTTTTTTCGGCACGGATGGCCTGCGCGGCGCGGTAAACGCCTATCCCATGACAGTGGATGTGGCTCTGCGCTTGGGCATGGCCGCCGGTGTGCGCTTCAGGCGCGGAATGCACCTGCACAAGGTCGTGATCGGCAAGGATACGCGGCTTTCCGGTTACATGTTTGAATCCGCGCTGACGGCGGGGTTGTGCGCCTCCGGCATGCACGTCATCATGACCGGCCCCTTGCCCACGCCCGCCATTTCCTTTCTTACGCGAAGCATGCGGGCCGACCTCGGGGTGGTGATTTCCGCCTCGCACAACCCTTTTTATGACAACGGCATCAAGTTTTTCGACGCCGACGGCTACAAGCTGCCGGATCAGATCGAAAATGAAATTTCCCGGATGGTGCTTGACGCGGACATGACGTGGCCCTATCCCGACACGCGGCATATAGGACGCGCCACAAAAATAGAGGACGCCGGCGGCCGCTATATTGTCTACACCAAAAGCTCCTTCCCCGCGCACCTTACCCTCGCCGGCCTGCGTATTGTCGTGGACTGCGCCAACGGAGCGGCTTACAAAGTCGCGCCTCTGGCCTTGGAGGAGCTTGGGGCCGAGGTCATACGCATCGGCACGGCCCCCAGCGGGATCAACATCAACGAGCACTGCGGCTCTCTGCATCCTGAGGTGGCGGCGGCCAAAGTGCGCGAGGTGCGCGCCGACGTGGGTCTGGCTCTGGACGGCGACGCCGACAGGCTGATCGTTGTGGACGAAAAAGGCGACATTCTGGACGGCGATCAGTTGATGGCGATGTGCGCGCAATCCATGATGGCGCGCGGCGAGCTGTCGGGCAATCTGCTGGTGGCGACCGTCATGAGCAATCTGGCCCTGGAGATTTTCATGGCCGCCCACAACGGGCGGCTTTTGCGCACATGCGTCGGAGACCGCTACGTGGTCGAGTCCATGCGTCGGGAAGACGCCATGCTTGGCGGCGAGCAGTCCGGCCATCTTGTTTTCAGGCGCTACGGCACAACGGGAGACGGCCTTTTGGCCGCATTGCAGATTTTGCGCATCATGCGCGAAAAAGAGAAACCGCTTTCGGAACTCGCCGGACTTTTAAAGCTTTTTCCGCAAAAACTTGTGAACGTGCGCGTGGAAAAGCGTCTGCCTCTTGAGGAACGTCCCGCTATCGGAAAAGCCGTGGCACTGATTGAAGAGGCCCTTGCCGGGCGCGGCAGGGTTCTTTTGCGCTATTCCGGCACGGAAGACCTGTGCCGCATCATGGTGGAGGGCGAAGACGAGGACAAAGTCAGAACATACGCTGAGGAACTGGCTGAAGTGGTGGCCCGGGAATTGCGCTGAGGCGTCTGTCTTTCAATAATCAAGCCTTCCGCTGAAAAGGAAACGCACCTTCAGTTTGTCCTGATAAAACCCTTGCCGCCAGGGCAGTAGGCGGCCCCTTGTTTTTTTCCTCAGAGTGGCGTAGAATAGTTTTCCGTAATTGCGGCAATAGACCCGAAAGCCGTCCGGCATGTTGGCGGCGGCGTAGTTTTTGCGTAAGGCTTATACACTACTTCCGGAAGTTACATGGAAAGAATCAGCTCGGCATCTTCCAACGGTGCTTTTTCCAATGCGATCCAGGCGTCATCCGCCGGGGAAGCCGCAACGGATGGAAACGGGAATGCCCCCGCCCCCGGCGCCGCCGCGGTTCCCGCCGCGCCCCCATCATCACCTCCGGCGGAAGCGGGCAAAACCACGGGACCACTGCGGCCTTCCGATGTGGACTTCATGCCCGGCCTTTTGCGAAGTCTGGCTGTTTTGCTGCGCCTGCGCGGCAAGATTGTTTCGCCGCAGTTTCTCATGGCGGGCCTTACCGGCAGCAATGTCACGCCCCAGGCATGCTTGCGCGCGGCGCGCAAAGCGGGTCTGTCCGGCCGGATTGTTTACAAGCCCGTCCTGGAGGACATACCTGAGCCGGTTCTGCCCTGCATTTTGTTGCTCACCAGGGATCGCTGTTGCGTGCTCACTTCCGTCAAAGGGGATTCCGCGGAAGTCATTTTTCCGGAAACGAACGAGACGGCGCAGACTGTTCCGCTTGAAACCATCAGGGCCGATTATTCCGGCTATGCGCTCTTTGCCGCCGTACAGGCGGCTCCGGACGAGCGCGCGGAAAAACTTGTGCTTTCCAAGGGGAAGCGCTGGTTCTGGGATGTGTTGCGTTATTATGCCCCCATTTACCGGCACGTGGCTCTGGCCAGCGTGGTGATCAACGTGATCGCCGTGGCCAGCCCGCTTTTCACCATGAACGTCTATGATCGCGTCGTGCCCAACGGAGCCGCCGCTCTTGATTCATTGTGGGTGCTGGCAACGGGCATCGCCATTATCTATCTGTTCAATTTTCTGCTTTCTTCGCTGCGTACCCATTTCGTTGATGTCGCGGGACGCAACGCGGATATTGTGCTTTCAAGCACCCTTGTCGAAAAGGTGCTTTCCATGCGCCTTGACGCCAAGCCGGAATCCACCGGCGCGCTTGTCAACAACCTGCGCGAGTTTGAGCAACTGCGTGAATTTTTCAGCTCGTCCAGCCTGCTTGCATGTATTGATCTGCCTTTCCTGGTTATCTTTCTTCTGCTTATAGTCTTTATCGGAGGTCCGCTGGTATTTCTCCCGCTCGGCGCCGTCCCCCTGCTTGTTGGAGTGGGGATATTTCTGCAGCATCGGTCCAAGCAGTGCGCCGAGACAAGCTACAAGCAGAATATGCAAAAAAACGCCCTGCTTGTTGAAATTGTCGCTGGCCTGGAAACATTGAAATCCTGCATGGCCGAAAGCCGCATGCAGCGCCTTTGGGAATCGGTGGTGGGACTTTCGGCGAAGTCAAACAGCGAGGCGCGCAGATACAACAACCTGGCCATCACGGCCGCCATGCTGATAACGCAGATCGTAACCGTGGCCATGATTGTCTGGGGCGTATACCGCATCAACGACGGCGACATGACAATGGGCGCTCTCATCGG
>JAISXC010000306.1 GCA_031270875.1 Desulfovibrio sp. | reverse complement strand
GCGCGTCTTGTCAACGTGTACAGCGGCGAAACGGAGTGGGCCAGCGTCTGCGTCAGGGACGGGCGCATTCTCGGATTTGATCACCGCGAGGCCGAAGAAACGCTGGACGCGGGCGGGGCCTATCTTTTGCCCGGCCTCATAGACGCCCATGTCCACATAGAATCCTCCCTCCTCACCCCGGAGCGCTTCGCCGAGCTTGTGCTGCCCCACGGCGTCACCACCGTCATCGCCGATCCGCACGAAATCGCCAACGTCAGCGGGGCGGCGGGCATCCGCTACATGCTGGAAGCCGCCGCCGGCCTGCCTCTGGACATCCGCTACATGCTCCCTTCCTGCGTGCCCGCCCTGCCGCCGGACATGCTGGACGAGGGCGTGCTCCCCCTGACGGCCGCCGATCTGGAGCCGTTTTACGACATGCCGGGCGTGGCGGGTCTCGGCGAAATGATGAACGTGCCCGGCGTGCTTGGCGGGGATGCCGACACCCTGAAGAAAATCGCCGCCGCGCGCGGCCGCGGACTTGTTGTGGACGGCCACAGCCCCGGCCTTGCCGGCCTCCCCCTGGAGCGGTACGTCAGGGCGGGCGTGAAAACCGACCATGAATGCACCACCGTGAGCGAGCTTCAGGAACGCCTGCGCCTGGGCATGTATGTGGCCCTGCGCCAGGGTTCCGCGGCGCGGGATCTGCAATTGCTGCTCTCCGGCGTGACGGAGGCCAATGCGCGGCGCTGCCTGCTCTGCACCGACGACAAACACCCGGTTGACATCCTGCGCGAAGGCCATATTGACGCGAGCGTGCGCATGAGCGTGGCCGCCGGCCTCACGCCGGTCACGGCCGTGCGCATGGCCACGCTCAACGCGGCGGAATGTTACGGCCTGACGGATGTGGGCGCCCTGGCCCCCGGCAGGCGCGCCAACATGCTTCTTACCGACAGCCTGCGCTCTTTCACCGTGCGCAAGGTCTGGTGCGACGGCCGCCTGGTGGCGGAAAACGGCAAAATGCTCGCCCCCGTCGCCCCGACGGCGGATTCCTCCGCCCTGCGGGGGAGCGTGCGCATGGCCCCCCTGCCCGACAATCCCTTTGTCCTGCGCATTCCCACGGGAAAGACCCGCGTGATCTGCCTGGTCCCCCATTCCCTCATAACGCGGCAAGAGGCGCTTTCCGTCGAAGTGGACGGGGACGGCTGTTTCGACTTTGAAAAAAATCCCGGCATGCTGAAAATCGCCGTGCTGGACCGCCACAACGCCAGCGGCAGAGCGGGCCTCGGGCTGCTGGACAAAAGCTACGGCCTCACCGGCGGCGCCATCGCCACAAGCATAGCCCACGACGCCCACAACATCGTGGTCGCGGGCGACAACGACCGGGACATGATCCTGGCCGTGCGCGCCGTGGAAGAGATGCAGGGCGGCATCGCCATGACTTCCGCCGGCCGGACCCTGGCCCGCCTGCCCCTGCCCGTCGGGGGAATCATGAGCGACGCGCCGGTCGGGGAAGTGGCGCAAACCCTGCAAACCATGATTGATCTCGCCAAAAGTCACTACCGTATCTCCGACAAGGCGGACGCCTTCATGATCCTGAGCTTTCTGGCGCTGCCGGTCATCCCGCAGCTCAGGCTCACCACCCACGGCCTTTTTGACGTGGAGCGCCTCTCCATTGTGAATATGGCGGCGGAATAGGGCCGGCACGGAAAAATGCCGCTCCGGAGCTTGCCATCGGCGGTGTTTTTCCGTTATCTATCGGGAACGGATTTTTGAAACACGGTACATCACCTTCTGCGGGGGATGGGTATGCAAGCGACTCAATACATCTGGTTTGACGGCGAAATGATCCCCTGGGACCAGGCCAGGGTTCACGTTCTCAGCCACGCCCTGCATTACGGCAGCGCCGTTTTTGAGGGCATGCGCGCTTACGCCTGCGCGGACGGCCGGTCTTCGGTCTTCCGTCTCAATGACCACTGCGCCCGCCTCGTCAATTCCGCGAAAATTCTCAGGATGGAAATTCCCCACACGGCTGGGCGGATCGCCGCGGCCTGCCTGGAAACCCTGAAGGTCAACAAACTCAGGGAGGGCTACATCCGGCCGCTTTCCTTCGTGGGCTGCGGGGAAATGGGCGTTTACCCCGTCGACAACCCGGTGCAGACCGTCATCGCCGTATGGCCCTGGGGCGCCTATCTGGGAGCGGACGCCCTGGCAAAGGGAATCCGCGTCAAAACAAGTTCCTTCGCGCGTATGCACGTCAACACGCTCATGACCAAGGCCAAGGTTTCGGGCAATTACGTCAATTCCGTCCTCGCCAAGGTGGAGGCCAGGGAAGACGGCTATGACGAGGCCGTCATGCTGGACACGGCCGGTTTTGTTTCCGAGGCCACGGGCGAAAACATCTTTATCGTGCGCGACGGCCTGATCAAGACAACGCCCTGGACGTCCATTCTGGGCGGCATCACGCGGGATTCCGTCATACGGCTGGCGCGCGATCTGGGCTATACGGTGGAAGAGCAGCAGTTCACCCGCGATGAATTCTATATCGCCGACGAGGCCTTTTTCACCGGCACCGCCGCCGAGCTTACGCCCATCCGCGAGCTGGACCGCCGCGTCATAGGGGCCGGGGCCGCCGGGCCGGTGACAAAGCGTTTGCAGAAAGAGTTTTTCAGGGTCGTCACGGGCGAAAACCCCGGATACGCTTCCTGGCTGAGTTATTACGGCGTATGACGAAACGCGCGTCACTGGCCGCGCGGTACCGCCCCCGCACTTTCGCCGAAGTGGCCGGCCAGGATATGGTCAAGGCCGTTCTTTCCCGCGCGGCCGCGGAAGACAGCGCCGCCCCCGCCTATCTGTTCAGCGGCACCCGCGGGGTGGGCAAGACCACTGTGGCCCGCATTTTCTCCAGGGCGCTCAACTGCGCCGGCGCGCCGACCCCGGAGCCCTGCAATCAATGCCCCCAGTGCCGCAGCATCCTTCTGGGCGCGCATGTGGATGTGTCCGAAATCGACGGCGCGTCCAACAACAGCGTGGAAGACGCCCGCGCCCTGCGGGAGGGCATCGGCTACGCCCCGATGGAGGGACGCCACAAGATTTTTGTCATCGACGAAGCCCACATGCTCAGCCGCCACGCCTTCAACGCCCTTCTGAAAACCCTGGAGGAGCCTCCGCCGCGCGTTGTGTTCATCTTCGCCACAACGGAAGCCCACAAATTCCCCGCCACCATCGTCAGCCGCTGCCAGCATTTCGTGTTCCGCCATTTGCCCGAGGATGCCCTGCGCGCGCATCTCGCCGCGGTGCTCGGCAAGGAGGGCATCGGCTTTGAGGAAGGCGCCGTGCGTCTGATCGCCCGCCGCGCGGCCGGCAGCGTGCGCGACGGCATGTCGCTCCTGGATCAGGTTCTGGCCCTGGGCGGCGAGGGCCTTACCGCCGCCGTGGCCCGTGATGTGCTGGGCGTGGCCGGACAGGAGGTTTTCGAAGGGCTTTTTGAGGCCATGCATCGCCAGGATTGCGCGGCCGCCGCGGATATCTGCCGGAGGATGCTTGCGGACGGCCTGGATACGGGGTTTTTTCTGAGGGAGCTCATCAACCGCCTGCGCGACCTCTTTTTGCTGAAGGAAGGCGGCGAAGCCGTCATGCCTTCCCTGCGGCTTTCCGCGGACGAGGAGGTTTTTCTGCGGGATACGGCCCGCCGCTTCCCCCCGGCGCATCTTCACGCGGCCTGGCAGACGGCGCTTGAGGCCCGGCGCGGCATCGTGTACAATCCCGAACCCGGCGCGGCTCTGGAACTGCTTTTGTTCAATCTGGTCATGCTGCCCCGGCTGCTGCCCCTCAGCAGGCTTGGATGGTCAGGGGCCGCCGGGGACGAAAGGGCGGGCGGGCAAAGCCAAACCGCCCCGCCGGCAGGCCCCGCGAACGCCCCGGCCGCGCCTCCGGAAACTGCCGGTCCGCATCCGGACTGGAACGCCTTTTGCGCTTTCTGCGAGGCGGAGCTCAGGGCCGGACGCCCCGCGCCGGCAAAACCCCTTCTGTCCGCCGTGACGGCGGACTGGCGGGGGGAGGAACTGCGCCTGACGCCCAGGCGCGGCACTGTGGGCCGGCAGCTTGCCCTGCACCGCCGGGAAATGCTTGCGGCCCTGCGGGCCTACGGCGCGCCGAACACGCGGCTTGTGCTGCTGGACGCGCCGAAAGCGCGCAACGGGCGGGAGCTTGTGGAGGAGTTCCGCCGACGCGGGGAACTCGCCCCCTGCATGGAAGTGCTCGGCGCCAGGCTTGAAAGCTGTACGGAAAAGGTTTCGTAATATGTCCAAAGGAGAACCCTTGTGCGCAATATGAACGACATCCTGCGCCAGGCGCAGGTTATGCAGCAGAAATT
>JAISXC010000297.1 GCA_031270875.1 Desulfovibrio sp. | reverse complement strand
TTGATAAGATCCGTCCGCGTGACAACGCCGACAACCTCCCCCTTTTCCGCAATGGGCACAAGACGTTGGCGGTTTCCCACAATGATGTCGCTGAGTTCCCGCAAAAGCGCGTCCGGAGGAAGAGTGCGTATGTAACGCTGCATGTATTCCCTGACGTGTTCCCCGCTCAGGCCGTGGGCAACGGCCCGCGAGGCCATCTGCGCGTCCAGCAGCCCGATGCAGACATGTCCGCCGTGCCTGAAGACCGGAGCCGCCTTGAGACCGAAGCGCAGCATAAGTTCATTGGCTTCGTGCAAAGTGGCTTCAGCGTCAATGCCGATGGCCGGGGCGGTCATATAATCCCGCGCCGTTTTTCCGGGTCTGTTCTGCTCCTGCAGACGCCGGAGGATATTTTCCCGTACCTCGTTGAGCGTCATGGCGCGGATCGAGGCCGAGGCAGCGTAACTGTGGCCGCCGCCGCCAAGGGCCGTACATATTTTCCCTACGTCAAAAACCTCGTTGTGACTGCGCGCCACCACCTGAATGCGATCTCCCATGCGGCCTATGGCAAAGAGCACGGAAATCTTTTCCATCTCCATAAGCTTGTGCGCCAGTGAAGCAAAATCGCCAAGATAGTGTTCCAGGGATACCTCGGCCAACACCACAGGGCTGTTGTCCATTATGTAAGTCTGCGCAGACTCAAGCAATCTGTTCAAGGCCTGGATGTGCTGGCTTGTCAGTTCGTGGGAGGCCATCTCGTTTATCTGGCGCACGTTCATGCCCTGTCCGAGCAGCCAGACCGCGGCCAGAAGGTCATCAGCCGTGGTGGACGAGTAGGTGAAAGATCCCGTGTCGCTGTAAATGCCGAGTCCCAGAAGCGTGGCTTCCTCCCGGGTCAGAACGATGCCTCGCTCCTGAAGTTTTTGGGCGAGCAGTGTGGTAACCGCGCCCACCTTGGCAATGTGCTCGGAATCCGCCGCAATGTCATCGGCGGATTCCGGGTGATGATCCCATACTTCAATGCCCACCCCGCGGCGTTCCAGCAAGGGTTCGACATGACGCACCCGGCTGCGCTGCCGCGTATCGACGAGGACCAGACGGTCAAAACTCTCCCAGTTCGGGCATCCTTCCACAAAACCGTACGCATTTTTGTCAAGCTCAGCATAGACTTTCTGCAAGGGTCTTTCCTGGCTGCCCGGAAAAAACAGCGCGCAGCGTTCATAGATGCGCCGCGCGGCCAGCATGGCGGCAAAAGCGTCAAAGTCGGCGTTGGCATGACAGGTGACAAGGGTGTTCGCGCCGCCGCTCATTGCCGGCTCCGCGGATGAAATTTCCTGTGTATGCCAAGCAGGCGCCCTGACTGGACATGGGTATAAATTTCCGTGGCGCTGATGTCGGCGTGCCCCAGCAGCAGTTGCACGGTGCGCAGATCCGCCCCTCCTTCCAGAAGATGCGTGGCGAAAGAATGGCGAAAGGTGTGCGGGGAAATCGCTCGTGTGATTCCGGCCGTCAGAGCGTATTTTTTCACCATTTTCCAGACGTACTGGCGGGTGAGCCCGTCGCCCGCCCGGTTGGGAAAAAGGGCCTTTGTTTTTGGGGCGAATTTCGGCCGCCAATCACGCAGGTACGTTGACAACATCTTTTGCATGAAGTCGTGCAGGGGGCTGAGCCGCTCCTTGGCGCCTTTTCCGAAAACACGCACCAAACCGCGCTGCAGATCCAGATCCGCCACAGTCAGCGCGCACAGTTCGGAAACCCGCAGGCCGGCGGCGTATAAAAGTTCCAGCATGCAGCGGTCACGCCATCCGGATTTGTTTGTCGTGGCCGGCGCGTTGAGAAGCCTCTCCACTTCTTCCTGACTGAGCACTTCCGGCAGATGAAACGGCATTTTCGGGTTTTCCAGCAATACTGCCGGGTTCGCGGTCATAACTCCTTCCTCTGCCGCAAAACCGAAAAAAGCGCGAAGCGCGGAAAGGCGGCGCGCCAGTGTAGGAGCGGTGTTGCCGCGCGCGCGCAGCCAGGAGAGGTAGAGAAAAATCTGTCCTTCGTCCAGGGGGGCGGACCCGCCGCCCTTTCGGGTCAGTTCGCCGCGAAAAAGGAAAAAGTTTTCCATGTCGCGGGTGTAGGCCTCGGCAGTATGGAGGGAAAGCCCGCGTTGCGCCAGGAGACTGTCCCGCCAGGGAAGCAGAAGGCCTCGAAGATCGTCCGCGGCTTGCAAAGGGCTGCTGTGCGGCATACTCTAAAAGTTTACGTCACCGTGTGGCCAAGGTCAATATGCCCGCCCGGCACGCCGGAGCGGTGGACATTTGGCCGGATGGCGATACCACGCCTTTGCCCGTTCCGCTGCCGGCGACAAAATGCGCGGCAATCCGCCTTTGCCCTCGCGGGTGGGATGGGCCGGGGAGAGCAGTGGCCTTTTTGGGCAATGCCCGCAACGGTTTCCGGTTATGCTTCCACCCCCAGGAGGCGGAAGATGCCGTTTTGCCGTCATGCTTTAAACAGGCCGGAAAAGGCATTTTTAGGAAAAACAGAGCATTGGGTGCTATTTTGCACCTAACGGTCTGTAATATATGGAGCCATCTGTCAGAATCGAACTGACTGCCTATTGTTATTATTGACTTTTATTTTTTGGCCACAATATCCAGAAAGATGAGTGGAAGATTGCCTGTGTTCTTCAATGCATGCGACTGCCCGGCTCTGGCTATGGTAACATCGCCGCCGGTGACGACCGTCTCCTTGCCTTCGCTGTCGGTGAACACGCCTTCGCCGAAGATAATCAGGTAAGCGTCTTCGTTATCCCTGTGCTGATGCATGCCGATGGAATGGCCGGGCTGCAGAGTCATCCATCCGATCTCGTTTATTACGTTTTCCGCTGGTCCGGGATCGTTGCGGGTAAAGGAAAACTTCCCGGCCAAAATCCCTTCACCTCCCGCGACTTTCTCTCTGTCCCAGGTTTTCAGCTCTTTCTTGGTGAAAACTTGTTTCTCGCCGCCAACGGCCTCGCCGGCAAGAAAAAGAACCGATACGCAGACAAGAGAGAGGCAGATCAGAGATATCTTGCGCATGGCATAACCCTCCTGGTCAGGCGGTTCAGAATTCAAACGCAATTTATGCAAAAATGACACGAATTCCTTTTTCATGTCAATCCCGCGCAAGCCTTTGAGCACACTGGATGCCATAACAGTGCGGACTTACGTGGATTTTACTTGTATGGATTCTCCTTGCTTTTGTCTGTGGCGGCGGGGCGGGTCTTCATGCGTCCGCAAGCCCGGAGGGGCCGTTCCGTCCGGAGGGGAGGCCCGCGAGCCTCTCCTCCGGACAG
Source organism: Desulfovibrio sp. (assembly GCA_031270875.1). The sequence goes on along the minus strand of JAISXC010000297.1, from coordinate 85 downwards.
TCCGGTTTCAGAACTCGTAGCGGAACGTGCCGAACACCCCATGGGATGTCGTGTGTTCCGAGAGCTGGATGTTGTAGTTCAGGCC
>JAISXC010000276.1 GCA_031270875.1 Desulfovibrio sp. | reverse complement strand
CGCATACTGGACAAGGCTGTCGCGGAAATCGTGGACACGGCGCGCAATACGGGCGCCGGCGTGGCGGGGCCTATTCCCCTGCCCACCAACATTCATAAATATACCATCCAGCGTTCCGTACATGTGGACAAAAAATCGCGCGAACAGTTTGAAATGCGCATCCACAAACGCCTTATGGATATTTTGGAACCGACCCAGCAAACCGTTGACGCGCTTGGCAAGCTCTCCCTGCCTGCCGGGGTTGACGTGGAAATCAAGCTCTAGCGGGGGCAGTCATGGCTGAGAAAATGGGAATTCTGGGGCGCAAGCTTGGCATGACCCGCATTTTTGCCGATGACGGCGCGGCCGTGACCGTAACCGTTATTGAGGCCGCTCTCTGCCCGGTAACGCAAGTCAAAACCGAGGAGAAGGACGGCTACAACGCTCTGCAGATCGCCTTTGCCCCTGCGAGGGAAAAGCATGTCACCAAGGCCATGCGCGGGCATTTTGCCAGGGCCGGCGTCGGGCTTTTCCGGCATCTCAAGGAAATCCGTCTTGAGAAGGCTCCTGAGCAGAAGCCGGGCGATACTCTTTCCGTCGCCATGTTTGTCGCGGGCGATGTGGTCAAGGTGACGGCCAAAAGCATCGGCAAGGGGTATCAGGGCCGCATGCGGCGATGGAACTTCGCCGGCTCCAAAGACAGTCATGGTTGTGAGAAAGTGCATCGCAACAACGGTTCCATAGGCAACAACACATTTCCCGGGCGTGTCTTCAAGGGCCGTAAAATGGCGGGGCAGTGGGGCAATGAGACTGTAACCGAGGCCGGGCTTCTGATTGTCGGCGTGCGCGCCGACGACAATGTCCTTTTGGTCAGGGGGTCTGTGCCCGGTCCCAAAAACGGGCTCGTGCTTGTTCGCAAGCAGTAGGGGATGCAAAAATGGCCACCGTTACAGTATACGATCAGAACAGGCAGGAGAGCGGCACGATAGAACTCGCCGCCGATGTCTTTGAGGTTGAGGTGAGGCCGGAGATCCTCCACCTTGTTGTGCGCGCCCAGGCCGCTGCAAGGCGCGCCGGCACGCACCAGACCAAAACGCGCGCGATGGTGTCGGGCGGCGGGGTGAAGCCTTGGAAGCAAAAGGGCACGGGCCGCGCTCGTGCCGGTTCCAACCGCTCTCCCGTCTGGCGGGGAGGAGCCGTTGTGTTTGGTCCGGCCCCTCGTGATTACAGCTTCAAGGTCAACAGCAAGGTGCGGGCGCTTGCGCTTAAAATGGCTTTGTCGAGCCGTTTGGCCAATGATGCTCTCATGATTGTGAAAAGCATCGACCTGCCTGAGGCAAAGACAAGACACTTCGCCAAAGTGGCGGGAGCGCTGGGCCTGAAGAAAGCGCTTATTGTCGCCGGGAGCGACGCGGGTGATCTTGTCCGTTCGGCGCGCAACATCTCAGGTGTGACGCTGACAAGCCCCGACAGGCTGAGCGTTACGGAAATTTTGAATCACAAACAGCTTGTGCTGCTGGAATCGGCGGTAGAGTCTGTGCATGCCCGTTTTGCCGGAAAGGGGGCCTAAGATGGAACTTGCCAGCGTGCTCATAAAACCCCTGCTGACGGAAAAAACCACCATGCTCAAGGATGCGGCGCGTCAAGTGGCCTTTTATGTCCATCCCGGCGCCAACAAGCTGGAAATCCGCCGGGCTGTGGAAAAAGCCTTTGACGTGAAAGTCGAGGACGTCAATATTGTGCGCCGCGCTCCGTCCAGCCGTGAGCGGCAGGGGCGCGTCGTGGGACGTAAGCCCGGATGGAAAAAGGCGTACGTCACCCTTGGACGGGATGACAAAATTGAGTTTTTTGAGGGGGTGTAGTCATGGCTGTCCGTAAGCTGAAACCGACTTCCGCCGGACGACGCTTCCAGACGGTTTCCGATTTCGAGGAAATCACGCGGTCGCGCCCGGAGAAATCGCTCACGGCAGGTCTGCCCAGAAAGGCCGGGAGAAACAATCTTGGCCGCGTGACAAGCCGTCGTCGCGGCGGCGGCGTCAAGCGGCTGTATCGCATTATTGACTTCCGGCGCGACAAGATCGGCATTGAAGCCAGTGTGGCGGAAATTGAGTACGATCCCAACCGTACCGCCCGCATTGCCTTGCTGCATTACGCTGACGGCGAAAAGCGCTACATTATCGCCCCGGCGGGTCTCGGTCAGGGCGACAAGGTCATCGCCGGCGAAGGGGCGGACATAAAGCCCGGCAATGCTCTTCCCATGCAGCGCATCCCGGTGGGTACGGTTCTGCACAATGTGGAACTCCATCCGGGCAAGGGCGGGCAGCTTTGCCGCGCCGCGGGCTCTTACGCGCAGCTCATTGCCAAGGAGGGCAAACATGCTCTGTTGCGCCTGCCTTCCGGCGAGGTGCGCAAGGTGCAGGCGACTTGCATGGCCACGGTGGGTCAGGTTGGCAACATTCACCATGAAAACATTTCACTGGGCAAGGCCGGACGCAATCGCTGGCTCAACCGCCGGCCCTGTGTGCGCGGCGTGGCCATGAATCCCATTGATCATCCTCTGGGCGGCGGCGAGGGCAGAAGTTCCGGCGGTCGTCATCCTGTGTCTCCGTGGGGCATGCCTGCCAAAGGCTACAAGACGCGTGACAGGAAAAAGGCATCCACAAGGCTTATCGTCAAACGCCGCGGGCAGAAGTAAGGGAGCAGCCTATGCCGAGATCTTTGAAAAAAGGGCCTTTTGTTGACGTTCATCTGATGAGGAAGGTTGACAGCGCCGTTGCCAATAACGATCGCCGCGTCCTGAAGACTTGGTCGCGCCGTTCCACAATACTGCCGGAAATGGTCGGTCTGACCTTCGCCGTGCATAACGGCAGGAAATTCGTGCC
>JAISXC010000254.1 GCA_031270875.1 Desulfovibrio sp. | reverse complement strand
CTGGAGGTCAACGTCTCCTGCCCCAATGTCGCCCACGGCGGCCTTCTCTTCGGCCAGGACGCGGATCTGGCGGCCGCCGTGACGGATGCCGTGCGCAAGGCCGCGCCGTCAAAGCATGTCATGGTCAAACTTTCGCCCAACGTCACGGACATCGCGCGTATCGCCAGAAGCGTGGAAGACGCCGGTGCGGACAGCGTTTCCTGCATCAATACGCTGCTCGGCATGGCGCTGGACCTGCGTTCGCGCCGTCCTGTCCTCGCCAATACCCTGGGCGGGCTTTCCGGCCCGGCCATCAAACCCGTGGCCCTGCGCTGCGTCTGGCAGGTGGCGCGGGCCGTGCGCATACCCGTCGTGGGCGTGGGCGGCATCACGGATCCCGCGGATGCGCTGGAATTCATTCTGGCGGGCGCGCACGCCGTTCAGGTGGGTACCGGCAATTTCATGCGCCCGGACTGCGCCTTTGCCCTGGCGGCGGAATTGCCCGCCGCGTGCGCCCAATACGGCGTCGAAAGCCTGGATGCCCTGCGCGCGGCGCTCGGGACGGAATGACGGCGCGATGTCACTCTCCGTCATTCCGGCAAGAAGCGCACAGGAAGCAAGAGCTTTCTTTGACCTGCCGTTTTCCGTCCATGCGGGCCATCCCCTGTGGGTCCCGCCCCTGCGCAGCCGGGAACAGGCTCTTTTGACGCCCGGCCTCCATCCTTTCTGGAAGAGCGCCTCCAGGGAGATGTTCCTTGCCCTGCGCGACGGGAGGGCCGTGGGGCGCATCGCCGCCATTGTGGATAAAAAATACAACGAGTACGCCGGGGAAAAATGCGGTGCCTTCGGTTTTTTTGAATGCGAAAACGACGCGGAAGCCGCGCATGGCCTGCTCGAGACCGCGCGGGACTGGCTGGCGTCCGCAGGCATGACCTTTTTGCGGGGTCCTCTCAATCCGTCCGCCAATTATACCTGCGGCATGCTGGTGGATGGTTTCGACAAGCCCCCTGTCCTCATGATGCCTTGGAATCCGGAGTATTATCCGGTATTGCTGGAGGACTGGCGTCTGCGCAAGGAACAGGATCTTTTTGCCTGGCTCATTGAGCGCAGGACCATAACGACGCCTGACTGGCTTGACGCGGAAATTGCCCGTCTCAAGACGGAAGGACGCTTTGCCCGCCGCGCTTCCTCCAGAGCGACCCTGGAGGGGGACATACGGCTCATGCTGGACATCTATCGACAGGCCTGGGCCGATAACTGGGGATTTTCCCCCTTGTCCGGGGACGAGGCCGAGGAGCTTGTCAGGGAACTCAAACCTCTTCTGAATCCGGACTTTTTCGTGCTGTTTTTCCACAACGGCGAAGCCGCGGCAGGCATGGTGGCCCTGCCGGACATGAACCCCCTGCTCAAACGTCTCAACGGCCGTCCGGGCATAAGTGCGCCCTGGCACTGGTTGCGGGCGCGGGCGCAGATCAGGAGTGGCTACAGGATCATGCTTTTCGGCATCAGGCCGGAATTCCGGCTTTTGGGTCTTCCCCTGCTGCTGTTGGACTACCTGTTTGAAAAAGCCCGTGAAAATCCTCATTTTCAATGGGTGGAGGGTGCCTGGGTGCTGGAGGACAATGTGGCCGTCAATGATTTGCTGGAAGACTTTTCAGGAACGATTTCCAAGCGCTACAGAATTTACAGACGGGAAATCAGGCCATGAGCGCGGAAGGACTGTCAGGAAAACGCGTCCTTGTCACCGGCGGCACGGGCTTTGTGGGCCGCCATCTTCTGCCGCCGCTGCTTGAAGCCGGGGCGCGTGTCACCTGCCTGACGCGGGCCCGTTCCCGGACGGATTGCCTGCCGGAAGGGATTTCCGTGGTTCGGGCCGACCTGCAAAGCGGCGCCGGCCTTGGGCAGGCTCTGGAAGGGCAGGAAATTGTCATCCACATGGCGGCCCTGCTTTTCGGCTTCGGGTGGCAGGACTATCTCAGAGCCAATGCCCGCTCCGCCGCAATTTTGGCCGTTGCGCTTGAAAAGGCGGAAAACGTGAAACGGGTCGTGCTGGTTTCCAGCCTCGCGGCCGCCGGTCCGTGCGCCGTTTCCCCGGGCATCGCCGAGGACGCCGCGCCCATGCCGGCATCCGCCTATGGCTGGTCAAAACTGCTGGTGGAGCAGATGCTGCGCCCTTTGGGAAAAAAACTCGTCATTCTGCGTCCGCCCATCATTTACGGCTCGGCGGACAAAGGACTTTTGCCCGTCTTTCGGGGAGCGGCCAGGGGAATTGCCGTCAGCCCCGGCGCTTTCAGAGAATTTCCCGTGTCCGTGCTCCATGTCCGCGACATGGCGCGGGCGGTACTGCGCGCATGCGCCGTTGAGGCCGGGGAAATCTATCATCTCAACGACGGGCGGGAACACACCATGTCCGGATTTTGCCGGGCCGTGGGTCTGGAGCTTCACCGCGTCACCGGCCGGCCGGCCGGGGGAGTTGTGCGCGTGCTGCGCCTGCCCCTGTCCGTCCTGGCCGCCGCCGCCGCCGCCGCCACGGGTTTCGCCAGGTTTGCCTCCTGTTTTTGTCCGTTTTCCCGCGCCCCCAACTGGAATATGGACAAGTACAGGGAGGCGCGCCAGCCCGGCTGGCTTTCCGATGCGGGCCGCATCGGGCGCGAATTGGGCTGGAAGCCGGTTGTTCCCCTCGCCGACGGCCTGGCGGAGGCCGTCGGGGGCTACCTGAGGGAAAAGATGCTCTGACGGCCGGTCGCGTTCAGCCGCGTCCTGTCGGGAAAATTCCCCAAGTCCGTCGCGGCAGTATCTGCGTTCCGAGAATCAGGGCGATCGTCAGCACACAGAATCCCGCGCCCGCGTAAAACGTGTACGCCGCTCCGAAACCGTCCCACAGTCCGCCCGCGGCGAGACTGGCAAACAGCGCGGCAAGGCCGCTGACGAAATTGAAGAAGCCGTAGGCCGTGCCGCGCAAGTCGGCGGGGGCAGCGCCGGCTACCATGACCCCCAGCAAGCCCTGGCTCATGCCCATGTGAACGCCCCACAGGGCCACGCCCGCCAGCATGATTCCCCAATGGCCGTCCACGGAAAGAACAAGGTCGGCGCACAGCAGCGCGACGAGACTGAGAACCAGCAAAACTCCGTGGCTGAACCTGTCGGACAGTT
>JAISXC010000211.1 GCA_031270875.1 Desulfovibrio sp. | reverse complement strand
CCGAATTTTTCTTCCAGCTCTTTGATGAACTCGGAAAGTTCAAGTACCGTCATGTTGGAAATAAACTCAACAACTTCTGCTTTGGTCACGGCCATGGGAAACTCCTGATTTCTGGCGGTTAAAAATTGTTGCTTTCGCCTTGCTCAGGCGGCTGCCTTGCCTTTTTGTTCTTCAATTCCCTTCAGGGCATAGAGCAGGCCACGGATCAAGTTGGCGAAAAGTGAAACAAAATTGGTGGGCAAAGCGTTCATTGTGCCAAGCATTTGCGCAAGCAATTGTTCCCTGCCGGGGAGTCTGGCGAGCGTGTCCACCTGTTCGGCGGTCATCATCTTGCCTTCAAGACTGGCGCAGCGAATTTTGAACAGCTTGCTTTGCCTGACAAAATCATTGAGCGTTTTGGCCACCGCCACAGGGTCTGCGAACCCAAGGGCCACGCCGCTGTTCTCATGGAGCTTGTCCTTGATTGCGTCGTGTGCGCCGCCAGTAAGAGCGATGCGTCCCAGGGTGTTTTTGACGACATGGTATTCGCCGCCCGCGTTGCGCAGATTGACCCTGAGTTTTGTCAGCTCTTCCACCGTCATTCCCTTGAAGTCGGTTAGAACCGCAAAAGCAGCCTTGTCGGCTTTTGCCTTGATGGCTTCAATGAGTGCGGTTTTTTCGGACCTGTTCACGTGAACACCTCTCACGTTCGGGTTGCCGGATGGAACGCCGAGCCAAAGCAGAAACGTCTGGGCAGGAGATTAAGGGGTTTGCCCGCCTGCCGTCTTCGACTCGAATTCCGTATTCCTCTGCCATGATTGCCTGAGCAACCGCCTGAGGGGGGATTATCCCTCAAGAAATTTTTTTACCTGCGGCATGTCGACTTTGAAGCCGGGGCCCATAGTTGTGGAAACCGCCATGGAACGCATATAGGCGCCTTTGGCGGCCGAAGGTTTCAGACGGTTGACCGTTTCCAGCAACGCTTTGAGATTGCCCAGTATTTTTTCAGTGCCAAAGGAGACTTTGCCGAGGGGGGCATGGAGCACCCCGGCCTTGTCAACTTTAAATTCAACACGGCCGGCCTTGAGTTCGCTCACGACCTTGGCCACGTCAAAAGTGACGGAACCGGTTTTGGCATTGGGCATAAGGCCTCGGGGGCCAAGCAGACGCCCGATCTGCCCTACGAGGGCCATAACGTCAGGCGTTGCCACGGCGGCGTCAAATTCCATCCAGCCTTCCTTTATACGGGCTACCAGATCTTCCGCGCCAACGGCGTCTGCGCCCGCCTCGCGGGCTTCAGTCTGCTTTTCCCCTTTACAGAACACGGCGACGCGCACGGTTTTTCCCAGGCCATGGGGGAGGGTGACCGCCCCGCGCACCATCTGATCCGAATATTTCGGGTCTACACCAAGACGTATGGCCACGTCCACTGTTTCGTCAAATTTGGCGAAAGCGGCGTTCAGGGATTTATCCACAGCGTCTTCTATGCTGAACCGTTCCTGAAGATTGAAACCTTCAAGGATGTTGCGAAATTTTTTACCATGTTTTGGCATGATAGTATCCTTGTCGTTTGGGATCCCCGGTTGTTGTCACACATGACAGCAACGACGGTACGAATGGTTGGCAAAAAATCGGCGCATCGCCAGAAATGCCTTTCACCGCAGCTAGCCGGCAAACCGGACATGCGCGCCCAGGTTTCGCGGGATCTAGCGTATGTCAATGCCCATGCTGCGTGCCGTGCCCGCGATGGATTTTACCGCAGCTTCCAGAGAAGCGGCATTGAGATCCGGCAGTTTTGTCCGGGCAATCTCCTCCACCTGGATCATGGTGAGGCTTCCGACCTTGTCGCGGTTGGGCTCGCCAGATCCTTTTTCTATTTTGGCCGCTTTCATAATCAGCACGGAAGCCGGCGGCGTTTTGGTAATAAAGGAAAAGGAACGATCGGCATATACTGTGATGACCACCGGGATAATCATTCCTTTCTGGTCTTGCGTGCGGGCATTAAATTCTTTACAGAACCCCATGATATTCAAGCCGTGCTGACCCAGCGCGGGCCCCACGGGCGGCGAAGGATTGGCGGCTCCGGCGGGGATTTGCAGTTTGATTCTGGCAACTTCTTTTTTGGCCATTGTAACCTTCCTTAAAAAAGATAGGGCAAGAGCGGTTCGCCGGAAACGGAAAAAGATCCCTTACCCTTTTGAAACCTGGACGAAATCAAGCTCAACCGGCGTCTGGCGACCAAAAATGGAAACAGAGACACGCAGTTTTCCCTTGTCGTAATTAACGTCTTCAACCACGCCGTTAAAACCTCCAAACGGCCCGTCCACCACGCGCACTTCGTCGCCCTTGCCGAAATTGAATTTGGGCCGGGGGGTTTCCTGGCTGTTCTCCATCTGTTTGAGGACGGCCTCGGCCTCGGAGTTCTTCATGGGGGCCGGTCTTGTTTTTCCACCGACAAAGCCCGTCACTTTGGGGATGGATTGAACAAGATGCCAGGACAAATCCGTCATCACCATGCGCACCATGATATAGCCGGGGAACATCTTGTTCTTGGTGCGGCGTCTGCCGCCGTCCCTGGCGCGTTCTTCAACCTGTTCCGTGGGGAGGACAACTTCCTTGATAAGTCCGTTATCCTGTCCGGTACGCATCATTTCGGCAATGGTTTTTTCCACGCGCTGTTCAAAGCCGGAATAGGTATGCACCAGGTACCAGCGCGCTTTCTGGTCCTGCTCGGTCGTCTGGTGGGCGTCGGGATCGGGAGCGATATCGGGATTGTTCATAACGGCCTTCAAGACAATATTGACTTGATCAGAGCTGACAGGCCAAGATCCACCAGCCCAAGGATGATTGCCATGACAGCTACAAACCCCAGCACAGCCAGGGTGGCTTTTTTCGTTTCGGGGAGCGTCGGCCAAGTGACTTTGCGCAACTCCGCTTTTGCGTCCTCCACATAGCGCGTGAAGCGCGCAACGGAATTCTGCGCGTTGTCAGACTTGATTTCAGAAGCCGGGTCCTGTTTTTTCGCCATGTTGCCGCCTGTGATGAAATGGCAGGGCAGGAGGGATTCGAACCCCCAACTTGCGGTTTTGGAGACCGCCGCTCTGACCGTTGGAGCTACTGCCCTGCGTTTCGCGCAGAGGACCGACGCCCTCTGCGCGATGTTATCTGGTTTCCCGATGCACGGTATGCTTTTTGTCCCACGGGCAGTATTTTTTCACTTCCAGACGCCCTGTGGTGTTCTTTTTGTTCTTGCGCGTGCTGTAGTTGCGTCGCTTGCATTCAGTGCAGGCCAGGATGATGTTTACTCTCATGGCGTTACTCAATGATTTCAGTCACAACGCCGGAGCCTACCGTGCGGCCGCCTTCACGGATGGCGAAACGCAGGCCGTTTTCCATGGCGATGGGGGCAATAAGTTCCACGATGAACTGGGAGTTGTCGCCCGGCATAACCATTTCCACGCCTTCGGGCAGGTTGATCACCCCCGTGACGTCGGTCGTGCGGAAATAAAACTGCGGGCGGTAGCCGGAGAAGAAGGGCGTATGCCGGCCGCCTTCATCCTTGGAAAGGACATAGACTTCCGCCTTGAATTTTTTGTGCGGCGTGATGGACTTGGGCGCGGCGAGCACTTGGCCGCGCTCAACCTCGTCACGCTTGGTGCCGCGCAGCAGGGCGCCGATATTGTCGCCGGCCTGCCCCTGGTCAAGCAGCTTGCGGAACATTTCCACACCGGTGCAGATGGTCTTCTGGGTGGTTTTGATGCCCACAATTTCCACCTCGTCGCTGACCTTCAGAACGCCGCGCTCCACACGGCCCGTCACCACCGTGCCGCGGCCGGAAATGGAGAACACGTCTTCAATCGGCATGAGGAAGGGCTTGTCGATGTCGCGTATCGGCTCGGGAATGAAGTCGTCGCAGGCCTGCAGCAGATCAAGAATGCACTTGGCCTCGGGCGCGCCCGCATCCTCGCACTCCAGGGCCTTGAGGGCGGAACCGCGGATAACCGGAACATCGTCGCCGGGGAAGTCATATTTGGAAAGCAGTTCGCGGACTTCCAGTTCCACGAGCTCCAGCAGTTCCTCGTCGTCAACCAGATCGCATTTGTTCAGAAAGACGACAAGCTGGGGCACGCCCACCTGGCGGGCAAGCAGGATATGTTCACGGGTTTGGGGCATGGGGCCGTCGGTGGCGGCCACGACAAGGATGCCGCCGTCCATCTGGGCCGCTCCGGTGATCATGTTCTTGATGTAGTCGGCGTGGCCGGGGCAGTCCACATGCGCGTAATGGCGTTTTTCCGTTTCGTATTCAACATGGGCCGTGGCGATGGTGATGCCGCGCTCTCTTTCTTCAGGAGCTTTGTCGATTTCGTCAAAGGAAATGAATTTTCCTTGGCCTTTCAGGCCGGCTATTTTGGTGATAGCCGCCGTCAGGGTGGTTTTGCCGTGGTCAATGTGACCAATGGTGCCGATGTTGACATGGGGTTTTTTGCGTTCGTATTTTACCTTGCCCATTGTTAGGTCTCCCTGGAAAAAGTTTTAGCGGATTTGGGCCGCATTTCGGGCTTCCGCGCAAACAGGCCGGGCCTGCACCCGCGCGTGTCAACCATGGTTTGACGCGTCTGCGTGAAAGAGCGCGTCATCCCCGCATCCAGTCCCTGCCAGCCGGGGAACACAAATGGCCGTGGCGGAATGAAGATTGAGGAATTGCAGGAATGGAGCGGGAAACGGGATTCGAACCCGCAACCCTCAGCTTGGAAGGCTGATGCTCTAGCCGTTGAGCTATTCCCGCGCGCCGGCGATG
>JAISXC010000210.1 GCA_031270875.1 Desulfovibrio sp. | reverse complement strand
GGGGCTGGCTGCGGCCTGGAAAAACAAGGGGGACGCCGCGCGGTGCGGCCGTTCCCTCGCCAACGCCGCCGACCACTTTGTGCGCGCCGGGCAGTGGAAACGCGCCCGCGCGGTGTACGCGCGCCTTCTGCGGGAGCATCCTTCCGCCAAAAATCCTTTTCTCGCCCAGGCCCAGCAGACCTTGCGGCAGGGCCGTCACGCGGACGCAGCGAAATATCTGGCGGAAGGCCTTGATCTCACGCCCGAGGCGCGCATCCGCGATAAAATGGCTCAGATATGCCTTGCCGCCGAAGCGCCGGAAGCCATGTTGCAAGGTTTGGAATCCGCCCTGGCGGCCGCCCTGGATGAGCGGGGCAGGCGTCTGGCCAGGGGCGTGCGGGAGGAGTTCCGGAAACTGCACGGCAGGAGGGAATACTGGCGACGGGAAGTCGAAGTGGCGCGACGCCGCAAGGTTTCCCTCCTCATGGAACGCGAGGACGCGGCCGGCGGAGACGCGGAGCCGAACATGTTGCCGCGCGATGCCCCGGCCGGCGTCCCGCGACGCGACGCCGGCCTGACGAATGTCCCGGACGAAGCCAGCCTGAACTGGCGTGAGGTCGCCGCGCCGCTCGCCGCGCTCAGCCCCGCCGACGGTTCAGGAGACTTCACGGGCGGCAATGACTTGCTTTCCGTTATAAAATACACTTGGAAGCTGGCCCGCGGCAAGCTGTGAACCGCGACGGCGGGAATGCGCCCGTTTACAAAAACAGCCCCTTTGGAGGCGCTTCCAGACCGCGCAGTCCTGCCGCGCGCCCCGCGAGATACTCAATGGCCGCCCTGCCCGCCCGCCCCAGGTCATGGCTGAAACCGGTCACGAACGTCCTGATGTGATCCCGGATGACCCTTTCTTCCATTTCCCGCGCATGGACGCGCACGAATTCCCATGACGCCCCCGGATGCTCATCGGCGTAAACCAGGCTTTCCGCAATGGCTTTCTGCACGGCCAGGGCCGTTTGCTCCGGAATGTCGCGCCGCACGGCGATGGCTCCCAAGGGCAGAGGCACATGAAAAACGCTTTCCCACCATTCCCCCAGATCCAGAATTTTGACCAGCTCTTGGCGCTCATAGGTAAAACGGCCTTCATGGATGACCACGCCCATGTCGGCTCCGCCGCGCCGCACGGCGGGCATGACGTCGCTGAAAAGCATTTCTCTGCGTTCTCCCTGAAAACCTCCGTGCAGGTCAAGCAGCAGGTTCGCCGTGGTCATCAGACCGGGCACGGCGACGCGCGCCCGGCGCCATGCTTCCTCCGGCAGAGGCTTTCGGGCCACGATCACCGGCCCCACGCCCCAGCCCAAGGCGGCCCCCGAGGAAAGCAGGGCATACTCGCGCATGACATGGGGCACAACGCCCAGAGAGAGCTTTGTCACGTCAAGCGCGCCGCTTCTGGCCAGGGCGTTGAGTTCTTCCACATCGGCCATATGCGGCTTGACATTGAAAGGGAACTCCACCAGCCCGTGCAGCAGGGCATGGAAAATATGGGTGTCGTTCGGGCAGGGGGAAAGGCCCAGCGACAGGACGGCGGCATCCGGCATGATTTCCTCGGCGTTTTATCTCAACATTGACAACGGGCGCTGAACGCGGTTATTGTAAGGAACCCCGGCAGAATCAAGTCGTCCGGCAATAACGGCTTTTTTACTTTTTACGCGCCGGCGGACTCGCGGGAACCGGTGAATGCTTGACGCGGCATACTATGACAAACTCGGCCTTTCGTCCATATATGACAAGGTTCTCGCAGGCCGCAGGCTGAGCTTTGACGACGGCCTCGCGCTTTTCGCCTGCCCCGACGTCACCGCGCTGGGAGCGCTCGCCATGCAGGCGCGTTCGCGGCAGCACGGAGACGCGGTTTTTTATGTCGTCAACAGACAAATCAATTACACAAATGTCTGTGTCAACGACTGCGTATTCTGCGCCTTTCACCGCGACAGGGAAAGCGACCCCGGCGCGTTCACGCTGGACAGGGAAGACATTCTCTCGCGTTTGCGCGCCGCGGATCAAAGCCCGCTGCGCCTGGACGAAATGCACTTTGTGGGCGGCTGCCACCCGGGCTTGTCCCTGAGCTGGTTTGAAGACGTCCTCCGCGCCGTGCGCGCCTGCAATCCGCAGCTGCCGATAAAAGCTTTCACGCCGGTGGAAATAGCGCATTTCGCAAGCCTTGAGGGCACCGGCACGCTGGAAGTGCTCAAGCGGCTTAAGGCGGCGGGGCTTGTCATGATGCCGGGCGGCGGCGCGGAAATTTTTGACGAAACGCTGCGCCGGAAAATCTGCCCGCGCAAGGCGGACGCCGCGGCCTGGCTGCGCGTTTCCGCGGAAGCGCACTCGCTGGGCATAAAAACGAACTGCACCATGCTATTCGGCCATCTGGAAACCTTTGCCCACCGCGTGGACCATCTTTGCCGCCTGCGCGAGCAGCAGGACAAAAGCGGCGGTTTCACCTGCTTCATCCCTCTGCCTTTTTTGACGGAGAACAG
>JAISXC010000140.1 GCA_031270875.1 Desulfovibrio sp. | reverse complement strand
AAGGATTTTTCCAGGTCACGGACGGCGTCAACCTGTACTATACGCGCGCCGGAGACTTCCGCCCGGACAACCAGGGCGTTCTGCGCAACCCCGAGGGTCTGGCCCTCAACGGCTACAAGGTCAATCCCGACGGCTCCCAAGGCGGGCTGCAAGCCGTGCAGATTGACAGCTTCGCCACAATTCCGGCCAAAGCCAGCAACAGCATGCGCATGATACTCAACCTCGGCCTGGATTCGGACAAAACTTCCGACCCCGCGCATCCCTACTTTTCCCTGCTTGCCGCGTACAACGCCAATGCGGATCCTCCTCTGTCCGACGACGCCGCGGGCTTCGCGCAGTCCATCACCCTTTATGACGCGAACGGCCAAGCCCGGCAGGCCACAGTTTACTTCGACAAAGTTTCCGCCCAGGATGCCCTCCCGGACTCCGTCGTGGAATTCCTCATAGCCGCCGACATGCCGACGTCAGCGGACGGCACGCCGCCGGCCGACGGCGCCGGGCTTCTGATGAGCGGCGCCCTCACGTTCTCCGGCAACGGGCAGCTTACGGACATGGCGGCCTTTACGCCCACTGTCGCCGGCGACAAGGATCTCCAGAACTGGCTGCCGGCAAGCCTCGCCGACGGCCTGCCCCAGCTCATCCTTGAGGGAACGCCCGTAACCGTGGACTTCGGCATAAAGGCAGCCGGCGGGTGGGAGCACGCCCCGGCCTCCGCGAACGACGTCACGACGCAAAACACCTTGCCCTCCATGGGGGCAACGGCCACGCGAGCGCAGGACGCCAGCACCGCCTACAACAGTTCTTCTCTGCTCTATCTCGCCGAGCAGGACGGATATCCCGAAGGAGCGTTGAGTTATTACGGCATCGGCACGGACGGCATTGTCACGGGCCATTATTCCAACGGGCAGGGGCAGGATCTCTGGCAGATACCCCTTTGCCGCTTCACCAGTGAGGACGGCCTGCGCAGAGAAGGCAACAATCTTTTTTCCGCCACAGCCGCGTCCGGCCAGATGGAAATGGGCATGCCCGGCACGGAGAACTACGGAGAGGTACATGCTTATAATACTGAACTCTCCAATGTGGACATGGCAACGGAAATGGCCAACATGATAATTACCCAACGCGGATTTCAGTCCAACAGCAAGGTGGTGACGACGGCCGATCAAATGCTGCAGAAGGCCATTGAACTCAAACGTTCGTAAACGCGTCCCCGGTCCGCTCTCAGGCTGATCTCTTGCCGGGCGTGCCGTTTCAGGGTATTCTTGCCGTATGCCGTCTCCCCGCCGCCAATCCGTAACGCCCGCATTCATGCCGACAGCCCTGTACGGCGTTGCCGGCTGGCCGCTGGGGCAGACGCTCTCCCCCCTCCTGCACAATACAGGCTTTCAGGCCCTTGGCCTGCCCGCTGTGTACCTGCGCTGGGCGATTCCGCCGGAAGGGCTGGCTGCCTTTGCGGACAGCATGCGTCTGCTTGACATTCAGGGCGCGTCCATAACCATACCGCATAAAATCGCCCTGATGCCCCTGCTTGATTCCGTCAGTGAACAGTCCCGTATGGCGGGGGCAGTCAACACCGTCTGCCGCGACGGCAAAAAACTGTGCGGCGAAAATACTGATGTGACAGGCTTTTTGTGCCCGCTGGCCCAATTCGACGCAAAAAATACGGATGTTCTCCTGCTGGGGGCCGGCGGCGCCGCGCGCGCTGCCGCGGCCGGTCTTGCGTTGCGCCGTTTCCGGCGGATTTTTGTTGCCACTCCGTCGGATCGTTCACATATGCCGCTGGCGGAACGTTTCGGATGCATTCCGCTGACCTGGAAAAACCGGCACGACATTCAGGCGGACCTTGTCGTCAACGCCACGCCGTTGGGCATGCGCGGCAAGCATATGACCGAAACGCCGTTTGATTTTGAAAAAACCGTCCGCCCGCATGGCAACCGGACGCTTACGGCATACGACATGGTTTACAACCCGCTTGAAACCCGCTTTTTGCGGGAAGCGCGTTCGGCCGGCTGGAACTGCATTTCCGGCCTGTCCATGTTTCTGGGCCAGGGAGCGGCGCAGTTCCGGCTCTGGACCGGGAAAAAACTTCCCCTTCGGGCGGTCGGGGCCGTCAAGGCTGAACTTTGCGCGAGCGAAAAAATTCCGGCAGAATACTTGCGGCGTCGAATCGCCGCCGGAAACCGCATTTGTCCAAACGGAGGAAATCCTTATGTTTGAAGGTTTTGCAAAATCGACCAGAGAAGTTAACGGCGTTTCCATCGCCTTCCGCACCGGCGGCGGCGGTCCGGCCCTTCTCCTGTTGCACGGGCATCCGCAAACCCATGTCATCTGGCACAAGGTGGCCGCCCGCCTAGCGCAAAAATTCACGGTTGTGGCCGCCGATCTGCGCGGCTATGGGGACAGCGGCAAACCGGAAAGCGGAGAGAGACACGTCAATTACTCGAAACGCGAGATGGCGAAAGATCAGGCCGAGCTCATGCGCTCCCTGGGTTTTTCCCGCTTCTCCGTCCTTGCCCATGACCGGGGAGCGCGCGTCGCCCACCGGCTGGGAATGGATCACGTCGGGATGGTGGAGCGCATGGTCCTGCTGGACATCGCCCCGACTCTGGCCATGTATGCGAAAACCAATGAAGCGTTCGCCCGCGCGTACTGGCACTGGTTCTTTCTCATTACCCCGGCTCCGCTTCCGGAAAAACTCATCGGGACCAATCCGGAACTGTACGCGCGTAGCGTCATGGGCAACCGGAGCGCCGGAATGAAACCCTTCAGCGGAGAAGCCTTTGCCGAATACGTGCGCTGCCTGTCCCTGCCCGGCACGCCCGGGGGCATCTGCGGGGATTACCGGGCCAGCGCCGGCATAGACCTGGAACACGACAGGGAGGACATGGCGGCCGGACGCAGGTTGCGGTGCCCGCTCCTGGCCCTGTGGGGAGGAGACGGCGCCGTGGGCAGGGTTTGCGATCCCCTGGAGGAATGGCGCCGGGTGGCGGATGACGCGCGCGGCAAAGCCTTGCCGTGCGGTCACTACATACCGGAGGAAGCGCCGGATGTCCTGCTGGCGGAGGCGCTCCCCTTTTTGTGCGGCGAGGCCTGACGACGTCCGATATCCCAATCCCATGAAAAATATCAGGGAGTGAACCACTCATGCGCATTCTGACACTGCACGGCGTCAATCTGAACATGCTCGGCAGACGCGACCCGGTCCACTACGGCAGCGCGACCCTGGAGGAAATCAACGCCCGGCTCGCCTCTCTTGCCGGAGAACTCGGCGCCTGCGTGGATTTCTTTCAGACGAACCACGAGGGCGCGATGGTGGAGCGCATTCACCGCATCCCCGAAGAGGCCGTCGACGGCGTCATCATAAACGCCGGAGCCTGGACGCATTACAGTTACGCCATCATGGACGCTCTCGCCATGCTTGACCTGCCGGTGGTGGAAGTTCACCTGTCCAATATTCACGCCCGCGAAAAATTCCGGCATCGCTCGGCGCTTTCCGAGGTGTGCGCCGGGAGCATAGCGGGCTTCGGCGTTACGAGCTATCTGCTGGGTCTGCGCGCCGTTTGCGCCCTGGTTGCGGAATTCGAAGCAGAGAGGTGCTCCCCAAAATTCGGACAGTTGTGACAGCTATCCATCAACGCAAGGAGATCACATATGTCCAAGCGCAAAAATCACACGTCGGCATCCAAGGTTTGGCCCTAGATCATTTTCGATTTAAGTTTATACATATTGAGGCTTGTAATGCAGATATTATATTGATATAATTAAATAAAATATTTTGAAAAAAATATTTTACCCCTCCGATTACCCCTAAATATAAGGGATGTCGTAAGGGCTGGATGGCTTTTATTGGACATGGGGATGTGAGGGAGAGGCAAGGGACAGAGAGGCTTGTCCCTGCACGGTCAGTCAGTCATTGAGGCTGTTAAACGTGCATTTGCATTGGAAAATGGCCATTATCTCATCATAAAAAAGGCATTCATGGGTAAAATAAGAGTAGATGTTCATTGGCCAGTTA
>JAISXC010000120.1 GCA_031270875.1 Desulfovibrio sp. | reverse complement strand
AGATAGTCCATGAGTTCCACCATGCGGGCATGGTTCTTTTCCACGGTTTCCTTGGAAGTCAGACCGGGCAGGATGGACTTGCGCCCGCCCGAGAATCCGGCGAAATAGTGGGGCATGACGACGCCCAGGGCAATCAGGAAATCCGCTTCCACGATCATGCGGTTGACGATGAAATCATAGCCGGATTTGAACGTGCCCAGTTTTACCAGATTGGCTTGATCCGTGCCGTCATGGTTGACTATCTTAAAACGGCGGACAATTTCCTCGCCGTAAACCTCCAGGTTCTGCTTGTCGGTGTGCGGGTCGTGAATTCCCAGAGCGATGAGGAGCGTCACCTGTTCGTCCTTGATGCCGGCCTCGGCAAGCACTTCCAGCAGCGGCGGGAAAAGGATGTCGTAGGGCGTGGGGCGGGTGATGTCATTGACGACAATGACGACATTCTTCGGTTTTTTGGCGCGCAGCATGTCCAGCAGCGGCGGCGTCCCCACGGGATTTTTCAGCGTTTCGCGCGTCTGTTCCAGAGGATCCTTCAATTTTTCCCTGATGCCGGCGTGTATGACGGTGGGTTTGATGCTGTCGGGGAGGGTGAAGTTCAGCTTTGATCTGCCGTAGTCAAGTTCGTATTGCATTGTTTGGCCTCCTGAAACAGAAAGACTGTCCGAGTTGGAGTTTATTGGAACTGTCTGCGCAACAGCGGCTTGATTCCTCCGCTTTCCAGGATGCGCATCATGTATTCGGTGACAGGTTGCGTCCGGGAGAGAAGTTGTCCGGATTCATTGCGTATTTCGCCGCTGTTCACATCAATGGATATGCGCTCTCCCTCGACGACTTTGGTATGCAGGTCGGGGCAGACCAGCAGGGGCAGACCCAGATTGATGCCGTTCCGGTAAAATATGCGGCCGAAAGAAGGAGCGACGACGGCTCCCACCCCGATGCCCTTCAGGGTGACCGCCGCGTGTTCGCGGCTGGAGCCGCAACCGAAATTGCTGTCGGCGACAATGATGTCCCCCGTTTCACAGGCGGCGGCGAACGCGGGATCGGCTCCTTGCATGGCGTGTTGCGCCACGTCGCCGACATCGGTCAGCTCCACGAAACGGCCGGGGTAAATTTGGTCGGTGTCTATATTTTTGCCGAAAAGAAACACGCGTCCGCGCAGAGCTTTTTCAAACATGGGCTTTCCCTCGCTTCCGGGAGTTACAGATAGGCGGAGGGGTCGGCAATCGCCCCTTCCAGGGCGGAAGCCGCGACCGTTGCCGGTGATGCGAGATAGATGCTTGCCTCCGTGCTTCCCATACGGCCGGGGAAATTTCTGTTGGTGGCTGAAACGCATGTTTCGCCCGGGGCCAGCAATCCCTGGTGCGTGCCGAGACAGGCCGCGCAGCTTGGCGTTATGAGGGTAGCGCCCGCGTTGACCAGGGTCTGGATATAGCCTTTCTCCATGGCGTCCAGCAGTGTTTTGCGGGAAGCGGGCACCACCAGGAAGCGCGTCCCTCCGGCGATTTTGCGGCCCTTGACGATGCCTGCGGCCACGGCGATATCTTCAAGACGCCCGCCCGTACAGGAGCCGAGATAGGCCTGGTCGATGCGCCGGCCGAGATGCCCGGCAAGCGGGAAGACATTGTCCACGCTGGAGGGCGCGGCAAGCTGCGGGGCGATCCCGCTTGCGTCAAAACGCAATTCCTCGGCATAGGAGAAGCCGGCATCCGTGCGCATGATCTCGTAATTGGTCGCGCCGCTTTCGCGGAGAAAAGCTCCGGTAACTTCGTCCGGCTGAATATACGAGCATTTGGCGCCCATTTCCGTGGTCATGTTGCAAAGCGCCATGCGTTCGGAAACGCTCCAGGAGGAAACGGTCTCCCCGGCGAATTCAACGCCCTTGTAAACGGCATGGTCGGCGCCCAGTTTGCCTATGATGTGCAGGATGACGTCCTTGGCATAGACGCCGGGGGATGTTTTGCCGCTGATGATGATGCGGATGATCTCCGGCACGCGGAACCACAGTTTGCCGGTCGCCAGAATCGTCGCCATGTCCGTGGCGCCCACGCCGGTGCTGAAAGCGCCGAAAGCGCCGTGGGTGGTCGTGTGCGAGTCCGTGATGACAATGAGCCGGCCGGGCTTGCTGAATCCCTTGTCGGCGAGAACCTGGTGGCAGACTCCCTCGTTGACGTCCATCACCAGTTCCGCGCCCTGCTCCCTGAAGAACTCGCGGAACTGTTTCTGGTTGTCCGCCTGGGTAATTGTGGAGGCGGGGGCGTAGTGATCCATGAACATGACGACCTGACCGGGATTGACCATGCGTTTCGCGTTTATCTCCCGAAAGGAACGCACTGTCTGCAGATACAGGTCGTTGATGCCGGCCAGATCCACGGCGCAGTTGACTATTTCGCCGGTCCTCACGACATCTCTGCCGGATTTTTTCGCGAGAATTTTTTCAAGCGCGTGCATATTTCTCCCGTTGCTGAACTCCGGCGCGGGCAACAGCGCCGCTTTCGAGACAGCGTTGTTGCCTTGCCGGAACAAATTTTCAGGGATCAGAATTTCAGGGCTGTGGGGAACCACAACATGGCAAAGACGGCGTACACGGCGAAAAAGATGAAACCGTACAGGGAGCCGAAGGCCCAGAAGGTCTTCCTCTCAATATATCCGGTGTTGTAATACACGGGGCTGGGGCCGGTGCCGTAGGGCGTGAGTATCCCCATAATGCCGAGGGAGCCGGCCAGCATCATGCCGAGCACCTGCATGTCGACGCCCGGCACGGCCGCGCCGGTTGCCAGCAGCACGGGCATGAGGGCCGTCGTGTGGGCCGTGAGGCTGGCGAAGAAGTAGTGCGCGAAATAGAAGAGCGCCAGCAGGCCGAAAAGCACCACCGCCACGCTGGCCCCGGAGAGGTAGCCCGCAAAGACAGCGCCGAGCCATTTGAGAAAACCGACGCGCGCGAGTCCGGACGCCATGCCCACAAGGGTGGCGAACCAGGTCAGGGTGTTCCAGGCGCTCTTGTTGGTGGTGATGTCGTCCCAGTTGATGATGTCCAGAATGATCATCAGGCAGAGAACGGCCAGCGCGACCATGGTGGCATTCATGATTTTTGAGCCGAATATCCAGAGAAGAAGGGCGATAAGGGCCATGAGAGCCATCAGCCACTCCTTGCGGGTGGTGGGGCCGAGTTTTTCAAGCTCGGAGGAGGCCCATTTGGGAGTTTCAGGAAATTCTTTCTGCGTTGGCGGATAGATGAAGTAGGTGATGAGGGGAACCAGAGTAAACAGAATAACGCCTGCGGGCAACATGCACCAGAACCAGTCCATCCAGAGGATGGGGGCGGCATTGGGCGCTGCCTTGTTGATAAGCGACAGCGCCAGCAGGTTCGGCGCAAGCCCCGTAAAGAACATGGAACTTGTCACCGAGGTGGTGGCAATACAAATCCACATCAGGTACGCGCCGATTTTCCGGGGTTCGCTTTCCGGCAATGATCCGTACATGGGCGGAATGTTCTTGACGACGGGATAGACGGTGCCCGCGCTGCGGGCGGTGTTCGAAGGAATGAACGGAGCCAGGACAAGATCGGAAAAA
Source organism: Desulfovibrio sp. (assembly GCA_031270875.1). The sequence goes on along the minus strand of JAISXC010000120.1, from coordinate 8,278 downwards.
GCCGTGGCATAGCCGAGTCCCAGAGCCTTGCCGCCGAGCTTTTTCATGAGAAGCAGGGCGATGCGCTTGCCGAGTCCGGTTTTTTCATAGCCCATGGCAAACATGTAGGCGACAAAAATAAGCCATACCGTGCTGTCCACAAAACCGGACAGCGTGAATCCGAGAGACTGGCCGAGCGTGGCCACTTTGCCGTCCGGCGCGGGCACCAGCCGCAGGGCGCCGGCCAGAGTGCAGCCGATGAGGCCGACGGCGGCATTGGGCAACGGTTCAAGAATCAGGGCGAGAATCACGCCCAGAAAGATGCCGAAATACCGCATTGCGTTTGGCGTCAGGCCGTCCGGCACTGGCAGCAGCCAGACAACGGCCGCGACGGCGATAGGGAGAATGGCTCGTACTGTCCTGTTCATAATTGCTCCTGTGCTGAAATGTTTTCACCGGACAAAGAGGCCGACAATCCGTTTCCCCCGCCCGGAAACCGACAAAAACCGGCAACGCGCCTCAGTCTTCCCTGTAGGGAGCCTGTCCTTGGGAGTAATAGTCGTTTCCTTCCGCGTCTATGACGACAATGGCGGGGAAATTTTCCACCTCCATGGCGGCCAGGGCTTCCGGTCCGAGTTCCTCATAGGCGAGCACGGTATATTTTTTAATGCTCCGGGCAATGAGCGCGCCCGCCCCGCCCACTGCGGCGAGATAGGGCACTCCGTGCTTTTTCATGGCTTCCACGACTTCGGGCTTGCGGTAGCCTTTGCCGATCATGCCCTTGAGTCCCTGTTCAATGAGCGTGGGGGTATAGGCGTCCATGCGGCCGGAGGTCGTCGGTCCCGCCGAACCGATCGGCTGGCCGGGTTTCGCCGGCGCGGGTCCGACATAGTAAACAACCACGCCGTGGAGATCTATGGGCAGCTTGTCGCCGCGCTCAAGGGTTTCCACAAGCTCTTTGTGCGCGGCATCGCGGGCCGCGATTATGGTGCCGCTGATGAGCACGCTGTCGCCGGCGCGCAGGGAGCGGGCCGTGGCGTCGTCAAAGGGAGCTGTAATGTGTTTCTGTGCTGACATTCTGGCCTCCTTACAGCACCACTTCCGCATGGCGGGCGGCATGACAGTTGATATTCACGGCAACGGGCAGGCAGGCTATGTGGGTGGGGTACCATTCCACATTGACTTTCAGGGCTGTCGTTCTGCCGCCGAGCCCGGCCGGACCGATGCCGGTCTTGTTGACAAGCGCGAGCAGCTCGTCTTCCAGGGCCGCGTAACGCGGATCCGGATTTTTTGACTCCACGTCGCGCGCGCAGGCCCGCTTGGCGCAGAGACAGGCGATTTCCATATTGCCGCCGATTCCCACCCCCACGATCATGGGCGGACAGGAGTTGGGCCCGGCGGCGACAACGGCGTCCAGAACGACCTTTTTGACGCCTTCAATGCCGTCGGCAGGCACAAGCATTTTCAGAACGCCCTTGTTTTCGGAGCCAGCACCCTTCGGAGCCAGGCGCAGTCGCAGGCTGTCCCCCGGCACCACACGGATGTGGATAACGGCGGGCGTGTTGTCCCTGGTGTTTTTGCGCTCAAAGAGCGGTTCGGCCACGGCGGATTTGCGCAGATAGCCGTCAACGTAGCCGCGGCGCACCCCCTCGTGGACGGCTTCTTCAAAATTGCCTCCCGTAATGCGCACACCCTGCCCGAGCTCCGCGAAAATCACGGCAAGCCCGGTATCCTGGCAGATGGGCATGGATTCGTCCCTGGCAATGTCGGCATTTTCCAGAAGCTGGCCGAGAACATCCCTGCCTACAGGAGAAGGTTCGACCTGCAACAGGTTTTTGAACCCTCCGTAAACGTCATCCGGCAGGATGCAGTTCGCCTTGACGGACAGCTCGGCTACGGCTTTTGTGATGCTTTCCGAGGAAATTTCCCGCATACAGTTTGCCTCCGTGTTGTTTAATTTTATCATTAATAGGTACCGCTTTCGTGTCAACAAAAAAATCCGGTGGGGTTTTTTTGAACATAAAGGAAATGAGGAGCGTTGTCAATTTTTTCACAAATTGGGGGAGATATGTAATACTTTTGTAAATTCAACATGATTTGGAAACAATTATCTTCAGTTCACCAAGGCGGCATTACGGCATTTTTCCCTATTGCTAATTTTTTCACAAATGCCCGGTACCGGGTTGTCCTGAGGCGCGGCACCGGGAAGCAACGCGCGCCGGGTCTAGGCGTTCTTTGAGACACCTTTCGAGAGAGGGTTGCGATCCGGTTTTTCCGCGGACGGGAAAGGGGGCGGGTTTTTGCAGGCGCGCAGGGAAAGTTCTGTCACAATGGCATGTTCGTAATCCATGGCAAAGGAGAATTCCAGATGGAGCTCTGAGGAAAAAAGCCGCTCAATTCGTTGCGTCTCTTCCCAGATTTCCATCAACTCCTCATTGCTGAGAGTTTTGATTCGTTCCGTGAACGAGATTTCATCATCAAAAGGAATGCAGGAACCCATTGTCATACTCCCTTGCAAGAGGCTTTGCGAATGTCATCCTCATTATACAACTGCGCTGTCTTGACAAGGAGCAGACGCGGCCGCAGCGCGTCCTCAGGGGCGAGCGGGGCAAGCACGGCGCAGCAAAATGCCGGGGGCGACAGATACAGTGTACGCCAGTCCGCCACAAATGTCACTGCCGGGACGGGTGCCCCGCCGGCGCGGGAGGAGACAACGGATGTGTTCCAGCAGTGGAGCACGGGCCGGATGTCGGCGCTGCGCGGGCCGTTTTTTGTTTTGCGCGAGTATGTGAACGACTGTTGGGCGGTAAAGTCTTCAAAACAGCGGGCCGCAGCGCTGATGTCGTCCCCCGCGAGGCGCAGGCAAAATTTTTCCACCGGGGCCGGCTCGGTGCGGCTGGTTTTGGATAGCTGCTCCACGCCGGTAATTTCCACGCCCGGCGGCAAGGCGGTGAGCCGCTCCGCAATCTCCCTAGGGGCAAGCGGTGCGCGCAGGGTGACAGTGAACCATTCCACCAGGCTCTCCACGCCGACCGGCAGGGCGCGGCCGAAAGAAAGCAGAGGCAGCGGGTGAAAACCTTGGGAAAAGGTCAGAGGCAGCTTGGCGCGGCGCAGGGCGCGGTCCAGCATGGCCTGAAGTTCCAGCTGGCTTAAAAAGGCGCTGCCAGCCGTTTTTGTATGCCACACGCGGTATGTGGCCGCTTTGACGGTGAGCGGCATGTCAATTCTGGGTGGACGGTTGGGGCGCGCCCGGCAGACAAGATGGCCGCGAGCGTCAAGGGCGGGTAAATGGGCGCGCTGGTCGCGTTGCGGCAGGACCAGACGGTTGCCGATGCTTTCCGCGCCCGCCCGCGCGAGGAGCGATGGGGCGGCATCCGTGTCGCACGCGCCGCAGCGGCTGCAGGCGCCGTAGCGGCAGTCCCCGGTAATTTTGGCGCCGTTTGCATCCAGGGCGCGGGCGCGTTCGCGCAGCAGAAAATCTTCGGAAACGCCCGCTTCCAGGTGACTCCAGGGCAGCGGCGCGCCGGGGATACGCGGGCCGGTGCAGGCCCGCGCGTCAAGCGCGCATTCTCTGAGGGCGTCAAGCCAGGGGGAAAGATCAAAGTTGTCCGCCCAACTGCAGAATATGGCCCCGTTTTTGTAGGCCTTTTCCACCACATCGGCCATGCGCCGATCCGCGCGGGAAAGTATGCCTTCCAGCAGACACATGGCCGGCTCGTGCCAGCGCAGTTTCAGGCATTTCTGTTTCGCGAAGAATTTGCGCAGCAAATCTGTGCGGCGGCGCATTTCCTCAAGGGATATTTGCGCTTCCCACTGAAAGGGAGTGAAGGGTTTGGGGACAAAGGGGGCTATGGCGGCCGTCACCGTCATGCGGGGGCCGCCGCGCGCGGCGTCACGCACCTTGCGGCACAGTTCGGCTATGGCCGCGAGATCGTCATCCGTTTCCGTGGGCAGGCCGATCATAAAGTAGAGCTTCACCTGCCGCCAGCCGTGTTCCAGCAGTTTCTGCGCATGCAGCAGCAGGGCTTCCTCCGTCACCCCCTTGTTGATGACGTCGCGCAGACGCTGGCTGCCGGCTTCGGGCGCAAGGGTGATCCCCGTGCGGCGCAGGGCGGCCATGCGCTCCAGGATTTCGTCGTCAATGGACCCCACGCGCAGGGAAGGCAGACACAGGCTGATCCGCTCGGTCGCGCAATAGTCAAGGGCATTCATGCACAGGCCCTTCAGGGCGGAAAAATCCCCCGCGCTCAGGGAGAGAAAGGAAACTTCGTCAAAACCGGTCCGGGTCAGACAGTCGCGCAGAAGAGCCAGAATATTCGGGAGAGAGCGTTCACGCGCCGGCCGGTAAACCATTCCGGCATGGCAAAAGCGGCAGCCGCGCGTGCAGCCGCGCGCGATTTCGAGGGAAAGGCGGTTGTGTACGGCGCCCACAGGCGTTATTTGCCGGACAGGGTAGGGGGCGGCGTCGAGATCCGCCACAATCCGGCGGGCGGGACGGGCGTAATCCGCAAAAAGTGGAGTTGGCGGCCCGCCCGGGCAGTCTGGTTCCGCGAAAAGCGAAGGCACGTAAACACCGGGGATGAACCGCGCTTCCTCCAGCAAACGGCGGCGCGGCCAGGCCGCTTCCAGAGCTTTTTCCAGCAGGCGCAGCAGATCCGGCAAGGTTTCCTCCCCGTCGCCGAGAGCCATAATATCAACGAACGGCGTGAGCGGTTCGGCGCTCAGCAGCGCGCCGCCTCCGGCGATGACAAGAGGGCAGGCCGTCAGGGATTGCGGTCTGTCGGCGGTGCGCAGGGGGATTCCGGCGAGGTCGAGCATGTAGAGAACATTTGTGTAGCAAAGTTCGTGCGTAACGGAAAAAGCCAGACAGTCGGTTTTTGCGAGGGGCGTGTCGGATTCGAGAGTGCAGAGCGGGGCGTTGCGGGCGCGCAGTACGGCGGCGACCTCCCGTTCCGGCGCCATCACGCGCTCCGCCAGCCAGCGCGGCTGACTGTTCACAACGTCATAGAGAATCTTCTGCCCGAGGTAGGACATGCCCACATCGTATGTGTCCGGGAAAGCGAGGGCAACGGTGAAGCGCGCGTCCGCCGGATTCTTGCGGCGGACGCCGGTCTCCATGCCCGCATAGCGGCTTGGTTTCAGAAAGAAGGGCAATAATTCACGCATGCGGCGCAAAAAAGGCGGCATGCCGCGCCGCCCCGGAAAGCCTGGCGTTACCCGGAATCGTCAGGTGATCAGGCCGCTGCCGCCGACGCCGGGCACAGCGCCGAACTGGAGTTTGCCAAGGCCTCCCGCCACGGTGAGATTGGTGGCGGCCTCAATGTATTTGTCCTGCAGTTCCTTGGGCGTGTCGCGGTAGCGATACAAAAATGCCGCGCTTCCCAGAGTGCCGCTGAAATTTGGTTCAAAGGGATAGCCGTAAGGCAGCAGCATCATCTGCACGCCCTGCTGTGTCGGCACGGTCTGCAGGGCGGCCACGTCGTTGAGGCAGTCTTTTGCCTCATCATACTTGCCGATGACAAGTTCGCCCGTTACCAGCTTCATCAAACGGATATCGTACGCCATGAGGAATTCCTTTGTTGGGTTGCATCTAGACTTTTGGCCGTTCCCTGTCAAGGGGTTTGTTCCGCGCAGGCCTCGCACATGCCCGTGAAGTAGCGGTGCAGGCGCAAGTCCCGGGTGAGTTCCGGGTGAAAGGATGTCGCCAGTATGTTGTTCTCGCGCACGGCGACGGCCTGACCGTCAATTTCGGCGAGCACGCGAACGCCGGGGCCGACTTCCGTAATGACGGGAGCCCGGATAAAAACAGCATGAAAGGGAGCGCTTCCGATTTCCGGGACGGCGAGTTTCGCCTCAAAGCTGTCCACCTGACGGCCGAAGGCGTTGCGCCGCACTTTGGCGTTGAGCACTCCCAGGCGCGGCTGGTCGGAATTCTCAATCGTCTTGCACAGCAGGATCAAGCCGGCGCAACTGCCGTAAACCGGCATGCCGGATTGCAGGCGTGCTTTCAGGGGGGCAAGCATATCCCACTCCGCGAGCAGCTTGCCGATGGTCGTGCTTTCCCCGCCGGGGATGACCAACGCGTCAATGCCCCCGATGTGTTTGCGCTGGCGTATTTCCACAACCCGCGCGCCAACGCGGCGCAGAGCCGCCATATGTTCGCGAAACGCGCCCTGCAGAGCCAGCACGCCGACAGTCGGCATTTTCTACCAACCTCTTTCCTGCATGCGTTCGGCGGGGGTGATGGCGGAAATTTCTATGCCGACCATCGCCTCGCCCAAATCGCGGGAAACTTCGGCCAGCATTGCGTAATCCCCGAAATTCGTCACGGCCCGCACTATGGATCTGGCGCGTTTCTCCGGATTGCCGGATTTGAATATGCCCGACCCCACGAAAACGCCGTCACAGCCCAAGTGCATCATCATGGCCGCATCCGCCGGAGTGGCGATGCCGCCCGCCGCGAAATTGACCACCGGCAGGCGTTTTTTCCTGCGCACGGCAAGCGCCACCTCCAGCGGCGCTCCGCAACTTTTGGCGTAATGCGCCACTTCGTCTTCGGGCAATGCGCACAGAACTCGTATTTCGTCCATAACCTGCCGGCAGTGGCGCACGGCTTCCACCACGTTGCCCGTGCCCGGTTCACCCTTGGTGCGTATCATGGCGGCCCCCTCGGCTATGCGGCGCAGTGCTTCGCCCAGGTTGCGGCAGCCGCAGACAAAGGGCACGGTAAAGGCCCTTTTGTTTATGTGGTGTTTGTCGTCCGCCGGCGTCAAAACTTCACTTTCGTCAATATAGTCAACGCCGAGGGCCTCCAGAATGCGCGCCTCGACAAAATGTCCGATACGCGCCTTGGCCATGACCGGTATGCTGACAGCGTCCATAATCCGTTTTACCACCGTGGGGTCGGCCATGCGGGCCACGCCCCCCTGGGCGCGGATATCAGCCGGGACGCGCTCCAGCGCCATGACGGCGCACGCTCCGGCGCCTTCCGCTATTTTGGCCTGCTCCGGCGTCGTGACATCCATGATAACGCCGCCTTTCAGCATTTCCGCCAGTCCCGTTTTCAGACGAACAGTGCCCTTCATACGTGCCACTCCTTGAAGAAAGCTTTCCAAACGGACAAAGAAAATGTCAAAACCCGTGAACCAGTCTATATAAGCGATTATGCCGCGTTTGACAATAGCGGCGGGAACAAATGCTTGCCTACGGCTCCGGGAGAGAGTATAATACCATTTTTTCAGGCTTGCCAGTAAAAATTGACTATCAAATTTATGACGCCCGCACCGTCTGATGTGTTCCCCGATGGCCTGGCCGGCGTGGTGTTTGACTGCGACGGCGTGATGATTGAGTCCAGGGACGCCAACCGGGAATACTACAACCGCATTCTGGCTTTTCTCAATCTGCCGGAAATGACGCCGGAACAGGAAGAATACGCATTTATGGCCACAGCGCGCGAGGCCCTCTTGGCCATGGTGCCCGAGGCCCTGCATCCGCGTCTGAAGCATGCGGCACGGACGGCCGTAAATTACGGAACGGAAATCGTGCCGCATCTGCGTCTGTCGACAGACTTCCGGAATTTTGTTGAATGGCTTCACAGCCGCGGCCTGCGCATGTCCATTGCCACCAATCGTGTTGATGTCGGCTTGCAAACGGTTCTGGACTTTTTTGCCTTGCCCGACTATTTTAACCCTGTGGTCACGGCAAGCAACGCCGCCCCAAAACCTTCGCCGGAAGGCGTGCAACTTGTCTGTAACGCCTGGGGGGTCGCCCCGCATACAGTGCTTTTTGTGGGAGACAGCGAAAACGACAGGCTGGCGGCCCTTGGGGCGGGTGTCGTGTTTGCCGCCTTCAACAACGATGACCTTGAGGGGCATTTGCGGATACGGGATTTTGCCGCCTTGCGGCAAATCCTGGAAAATGTCGCGGCAGTGGCGAACCATGCGGAAACCAAATGACTGTTGCGCGGCTTTGACTCCTTTTATTTGGAATCAGAATTATGACGCATACTTCGGGGAGAAAGCATGAGTGTAGTCTCCAACGCCTTGAGTTCGGTCGCCACCGTTTTGGGCTCACTGCTCAATATCTATTTTTGGATTGTCATTGTTTCCGCGGTGCTGAGCTGGGTGAAGCCGGATCCCTACAATCCCGTCGTGCGCGCCCTGCGTCTTTTGACGGAACCGGTTTTCTACCGCGTGCGCAAATGGCTGCCTTTCACGTATATGGGCGGTCTGGATTTTTCACCGCTGGTTGTTTTGCTCGCCATTGAGCTTGTCAACAGCATTGTGATCACATCCATGCA
>JAISXC010000267.1 GCA_031270875.1 Desulfovibrio sp. | reverse complement strand
GCCGCAGGCGGCCGCATAGCGGAGAATTCTGAGTTTTTGCAGATCCATGGCCTTTCCTTATATTTATTAAATCAATCGTTTTTATAATAAATAATATCCCTGCCAAAGGCAAGCCTTTTTCGGCCGCGGCCGACACCATCTATCCATAATATATTCTAATATAAAATTATTCTTTCCCGCTTCCGCGAAAACGCAATAGTACGGACTCGACCGGTTTACAAAATTTTAATCTTCAAAGAGGGATGGTATCATGAAAAAGTCGGCGTTACCCGCGGCGGGGCTTCTCGCCCTCCTCGTGTCCGCGTTTCCGCAATGGCCGCCGGCGGCCATTGCCGCTCCCGCGGAAATCACCAATGTCTCCTATGATCCGACAAGGGAGCTGTACGAACAGTACAATGCGGCTTTCCGCAAGCACTGGAAAGGCAAAAGCGGACAGGACGTGACCATAGTGCAGTCCCACGGCGGCTCCGGCAAGCAGGCGCGCGCCGTCATTGAGGGCAATGAGGCGGATGTCGTCACCCTGGCTCTGGCCTACGACATAACGGCCATCGAAAAGGCCGGGCTGATCAAAAAAGGCTGGCAGAAGGCCTTTCCCTCCAACAGCGCACCCTACACATCCACCATGGTTTTCCTGGTGCGCAGGGGAAACCCGAAAAACCTGAAAAGCTGGGGAGACCTGGCGAAAAGCGGGGTCGGGGTGATCACGCCCAACCCCAAAACATCCGGCGCCGCGCGCTGGAGTTATCTGGCGGCCTGGGCATGGGGGCACAGGGAATACAAGGGTGACGAAAAAGCCGTGCTCACGTATATGGGCAAGCTTTTCCGCAACGTGCTGGTGCTGGATACCGGAGCGCGCGGTTCCACCAATACCTTTGTGCGCAACGGCCAGGGCGATGTTTTGCTGGCCTGGGAAAATGAAGCCCATCTCGCCATCGCCGAGCGCAAAAATGAATTCGAAATCGTGACGCCGGACATCAGCATCCTGGCCGAGCCTCCGGTGGCTGTCGTGGATGCCGTGGTGGACAAGCGCGGTTCAAGGGAACTGGCCAGGAACTATCTTGAATATCTGTATTCCGACGAGGGGCAGCGGCTGGCCGGCAAGAATTACTACCGTCCCAGCAATCCGAAAATCGCCGGCGAATTCGCCGGGGTCTTCGATCTCAGGGTGCAACTTGTAACTATTGACGATCCGCTGTTCGGAGGATGGGAAAAGGCCCAGAACGTCCACTTTGCCGACGGGGGCGTTTTTGACAGGATCTACGCCGGAAAATGAACGGATTCTCCCGCCGGACGCCGCGGCCCGGCGTCCGGCGGGCTTCACGAAATTCTGACAATGCGGGGAAAAATGCGAAGAAAGACAGGCGGAAGAATCATACCCGGATTCGGCGTATCCATGGGCATTACCATGACGTTCATAAGCATGGTTGTGCTGATTCCCATGTCCTTCCTGGCTCTCCAGACATCAAGCCTGGGCTGGTCGGGATTCTGGCGCGCCGCTGTGGACCCCCGCGTCCTGGCCGGGTATGAGGTCAGTTTTCTCTGCTCCTTCACGGCCGCGTTCATCAACTGCTTCTTCGGGGTTATTCTGGCCTGGGTTCTGACGCGCTACAAATTCCCCGGCCGCCGCGTCATGGACGGGCTGATTGAACTGCCCTTCGCCCTGCCCACGGCTGTGGCGGGCATAGCCCTTACCGCCATCTGCTCGGACAAGGGCTGGATCGGCGGCGCGCTGGCCCCGTTGGACATAAAGCTGGCATACACCAGGGCGGGCATCGTCATCGCTCTCACGTTCATCACGCTGCCCTTCATAGTGCGCACGGTTCAGCCTGTCCTGGAGCGGCTTGACCGCGTCTATGAAGAGGCCGGCCTGATGCTCGGCGCGTCGAGGGAGCGCATTTTCCGGAAAATCATTCTTCCGGAAATCACGCCCGCCATTCTGACCGGTTTCGGCCTGGCTTTCGCCAGGGCGCTCGGAGAATACGGCAGCGTTGTGTTCATCGCCGGCAACATGCCTTTCAGAACGGAAATAGCTCCCCTGCTGATCATGAGCAAGCTGGAGCAGTTCAATTACGGCGAGGCCACGGCTGTGGCCCTGGTCATGCTGCTTGTTTCCTCCGTCGTGATGTTCTTCATAAACTGCGTCCAGTCCCGCGCCTCCTCTTTCATAAAGGAATAGCCATGTCGTTGAACGGAAATATCTGGATTCCGCGTCTGCTCACAGGCACAAGCGTGATTTTTGTCCTGCTGATGCTGGTCCTGCCCCTGGCCGCGGTCATGGTGGAAGCTCTCGGTTCCGGGTTTGACCTCTATGCGCGGGCCGTCACCGACGCCTATACGGCGAAGGCCCTGCGTCTGACGCTTGCCGCGACTGCGGCCGCCGTGCTGCTCAACACTCTTTTCGGACTTGCGGCCGCATGGGCCATAACCCGCTTTTCCTTCCGGGGAAAAGGCGTGCTGAGCACGGCGGTTGACGTTCCCTTCGCCGTGTCCCCGGTAATCGCCGGTCTGGTGTTCATCCTGACTTTCGGACGCCTGAGCCCCCTGCATCCCTTTCTGGATGCGCACGGAATTAAAATAGTCTTTGCCTGGCCCGGCATCATTCTCGCGACGGTCTTCGTCACCTTCCCCTTTGTCGCCAGGGAACTCATTCCGGTGCTGGAGGCGCGGGGAACGGACGAGGAACAGGCCGCTGCGCTTATGGGGGCGGGCTTTTTCACCATTTTCCGCAGGGTGACCTTCCCGCACATCCGCTGGGCTCTGCTGTACAGCGTGATCCTGTGCGCGGCGCGGGCCATGGGGGAATTCGGCGCCGTTTCCGTGGTGTCCGGCCATTTGCGCGGCAAAACCAACACGCTGCCCCTGCATGTGGAGATTCTCTACAACGAATACAGATTCGCGGACGCCTTTGCCGTTGCCTCCATACTGGCCGTGGCGGCGATTGTCATTCTGGCGGCGCGCAACATTGTCGAATACGCGGCGCACAAGGAAGAGGAAACAAATGTACGTTGAACTTAAAAAGATCAACAAATATTTCAAGGAATTCCAAGCGGCCCGCGATGTCAGTTTCGACATCGGACAAGGGATTCTGGCCGCCCTTCTCGGCCCCAGCGGCAGCGGCAAGACGACGGTCCTGCGCATGATAGCCGGGCTTGAGCACCCTGATTCCGGAGACATATTTATTGCCGGAACGCGCGTGAACGAGGTGGAAGCCGGACGCCGGGGCATAGGTTTCGTTTTCCAGAATTACGCGCTGTTCCGTTATATGAATGTCTTTGACAACATAGCCTTCGGCCTGTCCGTCAAAAAAGAGAGACCCGCGGCCATAAAGGGCAGAGTCGCGGAACTGCTTGAGCTGATCGGCATGGAAGGCATGGAAAAACGCTACCCGGCCCAGCTGTCCGGAGGGCAGAAACAGCGCGTGGCTTTTGC
>JAISXC010000112.1 GCA_031270875.1 Desulfovibrio sp. | reverse complement strand
GCAGCAGGTCTTTGGGCAGCGTCGCCTCCTGGGCCTCGGCGTTCCACCGGACTTTTTCCAGCAGGGCATCAAGGATTTTTTCCCAATAATCCCTGTCTGTCCGGGCGAGTTGCCATAATCGCGCAACGGCCTGGTCAAGGGAAGGGTTTTCTTTTCTGAGCGCGGGCAAAATGGTATGCCGCACGCGGTTGCGTTTGAAGCGCAGATCCGAGTTGCTCGGGTCTTCATGCCAGACAATGCGGCATTCCCGCAAAAGCGCCCTGAGAGATTGCGGTTTGACGAAAATCAGCGGGCGCAGGAGACGCCTCCGGTCGTCGCGGGCCAGCATGCCGCCCAGAGCGGGCCAGCCGGCGCCGCGCGTGAGCCTCATGAGCACGTCCTCCGCCAAATCGGCGCTGTGGTGCCCAAGCGCGACATAATCCGCCTTTCCCGCCGCCCTTTCCTCTTCCAGAAGCCTGTAGCGCAGTTCGCGTCCGGCTTCCTCAAGGCCGAGGCCCTCCTTGTCCGCAAGGCCGGACACGTCCGCCTTTTTCAAAGCGCAGCCGACGCCCAGGGCCGCGCATTGTCTCACCGTCATGGCGGCGACGGAACCAGCCTCGGGCAGAAGACCGTGATTCACCGTCAGGGCGGAAACATGCAAAGCCAGACGCGGGGCGAGGATGCGCAGAATGAGAACCAGAGCCGTGGAGTCGGCGCCGCCGGAAACGGCCGCCAGCAGGCGGGTGTTTCTCCCGATGCCCTGGGAAAGGAGGAAGCGTTCCACGGAAAGGCACAGTTTCGCGGACGCGGGCGAAAGGTCGTGAATGTCCGGGGAGGGCATTTATGAGTTTGAATCCAGGTTGAAAATCCGCCGTATGGCGCTGATGCGCGAATTGTTGCTTTCCTGGTGCGTACAGCCGTGTTTCAGAAAGATGATCGGGTCATGGTGCAGCTTGCGCACCAGCGAACCGGCCATGATTTCCAACGCTTCACGAAGGGTTTTATCATTGCTCCCCAGGCGCTTGAGCGTCTTGGCGACTTCCTCGCCGGCCAGTCGTTCCCCCCGGCTGACCAGTTCCACAAGGGTCGGCTGCACGTCAAGCGTGGCAAGCCATCCGGCAAAGGCCGCCACTTCCTCATTCACGATTTCGCGCGCCCGGTCCGCCTCATCCAGGCGGCCGGCGATATTTTCCTCAACAACTTCTTTAAGGTCATCAATGTCATACAGATAGACGTTGTCAAGGCTGTTGACGTCCGGGTCTATGTCGCGCGGCACGGCGATATCGATAAAGAACATCGGGTTGTTTTTTCGCGCCTTGAGCACCGCCCTGATGTCCCTGGCGCGGATGATCGGCTCGGGAGAGCCGGTGGAAGTGATGATGATGTCCACGGAAGGCAGAAAATCCGCCAAGCGCTCGAACAGCACGGCCCGCCCCTGAAACTGCCTTGCAAGCTCCTCGCCGCGCGCATGGGTGCGGTTTGCCACCAGAATTTCGTCAACGCCGCTTTGCAGCAGATGCGTGGCCGCGAGTTCGGCCATTTCACCCGCTCCCACCAGTAAGACCTTGTGCGGGCGCATGTCGTCGAATATGCGCTTGGCAAGCTCCACGGCGGCATAGCTGATGGATACGGCATTGGAGGCCACGGCGGTTTCCGTGCGCACGCGTTTCGCGACGGAAAAGGACTTGTGGAGCAGGCGGTTCAGGATAACGCCGGTTGCCCTGCACGCCGCCGCCTTGCGATAGGCCGCTTTCAACTGGCCGAGTATCTGCGGCTCGCCCAGAACCATGGAGTCCAGGCTGGAGGCCACGGAAAAAACATGCCGGACGGCCTCAAGGCTTTTATGAATGTATATGTAGGGCTGAATATCCGCTATCCGGACTTTGCGCGCCCTGGCCCAGCATTGCAGCATCTGCTCCGTGATGTCTCCCTTGCCCGCGGCGAGGAGTTCCACACGGTTACAGGTGGAAAGAATCAGGCTCTCCTGTATGGAGCCCACGCACGGCAAGGCCCAGCGTTCCGCATCGCAGCAATCCGCGAGGGCGAATCGTTCGCGCACGTCCACTCCCGCTGTGCGGTGGTTGAGTCCCACAAGGCAGATATCGCTTGTCATGGAAACGGAATTACCCCCGGACAAACGCGTGATGCGTGTTCATGATTGTGTTGACCACAACAATGGAGAAAAGGCAGAGCAGAAAGACAAGCACTGTCCACCGCGCCGGTTTGCGTCCTTTCCAGTTCTTGACGAGCCGGTTATGGAAGAGAACTCCGAAGATAAGCCAGATTACAATGCTCATCACCTCCTTGGGATCACCGGAGACGGAAGAGCCAAAAACCGGCTTGGCCCAGGCTATGCCCGATATGATGCCGAGAGTGTAGAGCGGAAAAGCCGTCAGCACGGTAAGGGCATTGACTTTGTCCAGCAGTGAGATGGCGGGCATATCCCGCCAGAAACCCGACATGCGCTGTTTGCTTTTGATGCGCCCTTCCAGAAAAAGAAACAGCAAACCGGCAAAAAAGGCAATGGTCAGAAGCCCCAGGCTCAAGAACAGGGCGCCGATGTGCAGCGCATAGAAAGAACTCTGTATGGATGCGGGCAATATCACGGCAGTGTCAAGGCAGGGCAGCGATACGGCAAAAAGAACAAGGCACAGGGGAGATGAAAAAAGCAGGGGCGTTGGCTGCCGCAATCTGCGCCATACTATAATGCCGCCGAGCAGGACGAACCAGGCGAGCAACTGGCTGTACGCGCCGAGGCTCAGACCGTTGGGCAGGGTTTTGTGAAAGCCGAGCAAAAGCATCAGGGTCTGCCCGGCAAAGGCCAGAACGGCCAGCCAGACGCCGAGGCGCTGCAAAAAGACGTTGCGGGCCGATATTCCCGCAATGCCGGACAAACTTGCCGCCCCCAGAAGGGCAAGGTTGAGTGCTGTGGCCGATTCAGGGGCGATCATCAAACAACTCCGCGAGCAATGGGGCTATATGGGCATGCAGTTCCGCCGGCAGTTCCGAGGCAAGCCACGTTTCGCACGACTCGGCGTCCCCGTCAGCCAGCAGACGCTGTAGAGGGGAAGCGGCCAGTTTTTGCAGAATTTTCTTATTTTTTCCCGTATTGTCGGGCAAGTCAAGGAGCAAGGGCCGCAAACGCCCCAGAAGGCGCACCGCGCGTCTGCGCGGAATAAGCCAGGCCTTGAGCTCATCGCGCCATCGCCGCGCCAGCGCCGGGCTTGCGCCCCCCGTGGAAAGAGCCGCGACAAGCCGGCCTTGCCGGGCCACGGCGGGAAGAAAAACATTTCCCAAACCGGGCGGGGCGGCACAGTTGCACAGTACCCCCATTTTCCGGCAGAGGCCGGCAATGCGCGCGTTCTCCTCCTTGCTGCCGGTAGTGGCAAAAACCAGAATTTTTCCCGGTATGTCTTCCGCTGTGCAGGATCTCCGTTCAAAACGAACACGGGTTTTTTCAAGCAGCGGCAGGGCTTTTTCAGATGGGAAATTCGTATCCAGGGCGAGAATGGAAGCCGGCTTGCAGTCAAGCAGATGTGAAAGTTTGCGCAGACCCACTTCTCCAAGACCCGCGACAAGACAGTGTCGGTTTCTCAGGGAGAGAAACACAGGATAGAGCGGGGCATGGCTTTCCATTGTCGCAATTTTGTTTCTTGCCCGCGGTTCATTTCCGGCGGCGC
>JAISXC010000099.1 GCA_031270875.1 Desulfovibrio sp. | reverse complement strand
TTGCGGGACGCCCTGGAATCGCTGGATATCGGCGCGACGCGCGACGCGCTGGCGCGGCTGCAAGCCCTGCCGCTGACCGAAGAAAAAGCGCGCGCCGTCGTATCCGAACTGGCGGATCTTATCCTGGCGGCGGAGTTCAGAAAGGCGGCGGATGCCGTAAACGCCCTGCTCAAGCGGAGGGATGCCGACGGCAAGTGAGAAACCGGGAAGTGCGTCCGGACACTCCCTTGAGATTTCGGATTTTCTCCTGCCTCCCGGCCGGACGGTGACGGTCAAAGATACAATCGCGCGCCCCGTGAATTAAGGTTTTTCTGTACAGCGGCAAACGTCCGGGCTATAATGGGCAACATCATTCGCGCCGCACAGACGGACCTGAACACATGGAAGACGTGCAGAACCACAGCCCCGCCATTGCCCTGAACATTGACAGGGTCGGCATACGCAAGCTCAAACTGCCGCTTCTGGTCCGTGACCGTCGGGAAGGCAGGCAGCAGACAGTGGCCCAGGTGGATGCGGGCGTGGATTTGCCCTCCGCTTTCAAGGGTACGCACATGAGCCGCTTTGTGGAAGCGCTTGACGCGTGGAACGATGAAATAAGCTATCAATCCCTGCGCCGCCTTCTGCAAACCATCAAAAAACGTCTGGGCGCGCAACGGGCTTACGCGCGCTTCCATTTTCCCTATTTTGTCCGGAAGTCCGCCCCCGCATCGGGCAGCAGCAGCCTTGTTCCCTATGAATGCCGCCTTACGGGAGAACTGGATGAAAACGGCCAGACCTTCCTGCTGGAAGTGGATGTGCCCGTCATGACCGTCTGCCCTTGTTCCAGGGCCATAAGCCGCGTAGGCGCCCACAGCCAGCGCGCCGTTGTGCGCATGAGCATACGCATGACGGGTTTTTCCTGGCTTGAGGAATTTATCGAGATCGCTGAACAATCTGCCTCATCAGCCGTGTATACGCTGCTCAAGCGCGAAGACGAAAAATTTGTCACCGAACACGCCTTCGCCAACCCCCGATTTGTGGAGGACGTTGTGCGCAATGCGGCCCAACTCCTTTCGGCGCACAAACAGGTCGCCTGGTTTCGCGTGGAAGCGGAAAGCATGGAATCTATCCACAGCCATAACGCCTTCGCGAGCATTGAGCGCACCTGCAGGTGACCTTCTCCGGATGTTTTTTGTAATAGACGTTCAGACGCGATTCAGATAGGCTGATTTTCCAGGGACATGTCTGGTTGAGCACCGACGGACCATCCGTTCGCGGACAAAAGTTCAACCGGCCATGCGCGCCGGAAAAATCCGAAACGAGGTTCCAATCAGGATAAAATAAACGCGCCTTCACGGCGCCAAGGAGGAAGCGATGACCAAAATGAAAACCATGGACGGCAACAACGCGACTGCCTACATTGCCTACGCCCTTTCGGAAACCGCCGCCATCTACCCCATTACGCCTTCATCGGTCATGGGCGAGGTGGTGGACGAAATGGCCGCCAAAGGCCAGAAAAATCTTCTGGGGCAAACCGTTCTGGTGCGTGAAATGCAGTCCGAAGCGGGCGCCGCCGGCGTTGTGCACGGCATGCTGGCGGGCGGAACCCTAACTTCGACATTCACGGCCTCGCAAGGCCTGCTTCTGATGATCCCCAACATGTACAAAATCGCCGGCGAACTCCTCCCCGGCGTTTTTCATGTGTCGGCGCGCGCGCTGGCCTCCCACGCCCTGTCCATTTTCGGCGACCATCAGGACGTCATGGCCTGCCGACAGACGGGTTTCGCCTTCCTCGCGTCATCTTCCGTGCAGGAATGTGTTGACATGGCCCTTGTCGCCCATCTTTCCGCCATTGATTCAAGCGTGCCCTTCTGTCACTTTTTTGATGGATTCCGTACCTCACACGAAGTGCAGAAAATTGAACTCATAGAGTATGACGACATCAGGCCGCTGGTCAACTGGGAAAAAATCCGCGAATTCCGTGAAGGGGCACTGAACCCGGAACATCCGCACGTCCGCGGAACAGCCCAGAACCCGGATATCTATTTCCAGAACAGGGAGGCCTCCAATGCGTTTTATAACGCCGTGCCCGGCATTGTTCTGGAGAACATGAAAAAGGTGTCCGCCCTTACAGGGCGCAAACATTGTCTTTTTGATTATGTGGGGCATCCGGAAGCCGATCGCGTTGTCATCGGCATGGGTTCCTCCTGTGAAGTTATTGAGGAAACGGTCAATTACCTGAACAAACAGGGACAACGCACAGGCCTCGTCAAAGTGCACCTGTTCCGTCCCTTCTCGCCGGATCATTTGCTTCAGGCCATTCCCGGCAGCGCCGTAGCGCTGACGGTGCTTGACCGCACCAAGGAAGCGGGATCCCCTGGTGAGCCGCTCTATCAGGACGTTTGCACCGCCTTTCTGGAACACGGCGACGCCCCGGCCATCATCGGCGGCCGTTACGGCTTGGGTTCCAAGGATTTCACGCCCGGCATGGCAAAGGCCATTTTTGACAACATGCGGAGCGTCGCGCCCAAAAACCACTTCACCGTCGGCATTCACGATGACGTCACCCACCTCTCGCTGGACGTCGAGGAAGAAATCGACACAGTGCCCGAAGGAACCGTCCAGTGCAAGTTCTTCGGCATCGGCGCGGACGGCACTGTCGGCGCGAACAAGCAGGCCATCAAAATCATCGGAGACAACACCGATATGTACGCGCAGGCATACTTCGCGTACGATTCCAAAAAATCCGGCGGATTTACGGTTTCGCACCTGCGCTTCGGCAAGCAGCCCATCCAGTCGTCCTACCTCATCACCAGCGCCGACTATATCGCCTGTCACAAAGCGGCCTATGTCGCCCAATACGACATTCTGGACGGCATCAAGCAGGGCGGCGTCTTCGTGCTCAATTCCAACTGGACCCTTGCGGACATGGAAAAACATCTCCCGGCGTCCATGAAGCGCATCATCGCGCGCAAAAAGCTGAAATTCTACAATATCGACGCCGTCAAAGTCGCCCAGGAAGCCGGCCTCGGCGGGCGCATCAATATGATCATGCAGACGGCCTTCTTCAAACTGGCCGAAGTTATTGACTTCGAGAAGGCGGTTGACCTGCTCAAGGATTCCATCAAAAAGACCTACGGCCTCAAGGGCGACAAGGTGGTCAACATGAACGTGGCGGCCGTTGACAAGGGCGCGACCGCTTTGGAGGAGGTCAAATACCCGGCCTCCTGGGCGGACGCGAAGGACGGCGCTCCGGCATGCCGCTGTGACGACGATGAATACATCCGCGCCGTTGTCCGTCCCATCCTCGCCCAGCGCGGCGACAAACTGCCGGTATCCGCCTTTGCCGGAACGCGCGAGGAGGCCGCCGGTTTTGTGCCCACCGGCACGGCGGCCTGCGAAAAACGCGGCGTGGCCATCGACATCCCTGAATGGAAGATCGAAAACTGCATTCAGTGCTGTCAGTGTTCCTTCGTCTGCCCGCACGCGGCCATTCGGCCATATCTCGCCACCGACGAGGAACTCAAGGGCGCTCCGAAAAGCTTTGCCGCCAAAGATGCGCAGGGCAAGGAACTCAAGGGACTCAAATTCCGGATGCAGATCTATCCGGAAGATTGCCTGGGCTGCGGTTCCTGCGCCGACGTTTGTCCTGCCAAGGAAAAAGCTCTGGTCATGATGCCGCTTGAAACGCAAATGGACGCGCAAAAGGCCAATTTGCGGTTTGCTGAGGAAAATATCTCCGCCAAGGACAGTCTCATGCCGCGCGATACCCTCAAAGGCTCCCAGCTGCAGCAACCCCTGCACGAATTCTCCGGCGCCTGCGGCGGCTGCGGCGAGACCCCCTATGTCAAGCTGCTCACCCAGATGTTCGGCGAACGCATGATCATAGCCAACGCCACGGGGTGCTCTTCCATTTGGGGCGCTTCTTCCCCAAGCACTCCCTATACCGTCAATCAGGCCGGTTTTGGCCCCGCCTGGGGCAACTCGCTGTTTGAGGACGCTGCGGAATACGGCTGCGGCATAGGCCTCGCCTATGTGCAGCGTCGCGCGCGCCTTGCCATGCTGGTGGAAGAGGCAATCAAAACAAACGACCTTTCAGGGGAACTCAAAAACGCCATGCAAGGCTGGCTTGACAACAGGGAAGACGCCGGAGGCTCGCGCGAGTACGGCGAGAAACTTCTTGATCTCCTTGACGAATTTGACAATCCTCTCGCGGAGCAGATCTGGGAAATGGAGGATCTCTTCACCAAAAAGAGCATCTGGATTTTTGGCGGCGACGGCTGGGGCTATGACATCGGCTACGGCGGCCTCGACCATGTGCTCGCTTGCGGCGACGATGTCAATGTGCTGCTGATGGACACGGAAGTTTACTCCAATACCGGCGGGCAGTCCTCAAAGGCCACGCCGCTCGGGGCCGTGGCCCAGTTCGCCGCCGCGGGCAAACGCACGGGCAAAAAGGATATCGGCCGCATGGCCATGACCTACGGATATGTTTATGTGGCTTCCATCGCGATGGGCGCCGACAAGCAACATGTGCTCAAGACTTTCCGCGAGGCGGAAGCATACAAGGGCCCTTCGCTGATCATTGCCTACGCGCCCTGCATCAACCAGGGTCTGCGCAGGGGCATGGGCAAAAGCATGGAAGAAGCCAAACTGGCTGTCCAATGCGGGTACTGGCCTTTGTACCGCTACAATCCCGACCTTGCCGGGGAAGGCAAAAATCCTTTCCAGCTTGACTGCAAAGCTCCCGGTTCCCCGATCCTGGATTTTCTGGAAGGCGAGCTGCGCTTTGCCTCTCTCGGAAAGACGAATCCCGAGGTGTCCAAAATACTCAAGGATGAACTTGCCAAGGCCTATGCCCAGCGCTATGCCCTGTACAGGCAATTGGCGGACCTTCCCCATCCTTCCGCAAACTGACCTGAGTATCGCGCGCCGGCCTCTGGGCGGGCGCGCGATACGCTACTCCGCCATAACCGCTCGGAACGGGAGGACAGCATGTACAACGGTCTCTATATCACAGCCACATCCCAGCGTAACGGAAAAAGCGCCATCGCGCTCGGAATGATGCACCTCTTGAGCCG
>JAISXC010000071.1 GCA_031270875.1 Desulfovibrio sp. | reverse complement strand
GCCACGTAAACCTGCGCGCCGAACTGCGTAAGCTGCACCGAACCCACAAAAGCGAGAATCAGACCAAAGAGCAGGCTGGTGAGCGATATGATCGGCAAAGCGGCGACGCCGCATTCATGCACGGCCTCCCAAAAATCCCGCGCGCGCATGTGCGCGCGGCCAAGCAGGAGACGGTGGCATGCCTGCGAAAATTCACCCAAAAAAAACAAAAAATTGTGTATGCCCGGTATAAGGTCAAGGGCGCGTCCGCCAACGGCCGCCAAAAAAGATTCTTCCGCCGCTTTTCGCCCTGCGTCCGCAACGGCGGGCACCGCAAAGGCCATGGAGAGAAGGCGGGTGAGACCGTCGGGCAAATTGAGGTTTACGTTGATGTCCCGCGCCCGCGCAACACCGACGAGCCGGACAAGAAAGACAAGAAGGCTGGAATCCCACGGGCCAAGCCCGTCCGCGGTGAGCATGATCCGCCGTACGCGCCCACCCTCAAGCTTATTCAGGAGATCATCAATTTCATGACGCAACGTGGGAGCGTTTTCGCCCATGCGCCATTGCCCGCCAACCTTGACGAGCAGGCAATCCTGCCCCGCCCTGTGTATCTCCACGCGGTTTGCCGTCCGGGGCGATGTTTCCTGCGAAATGCTTTGCATTTCTGTAATATAGTCTGTACGCGGCCTCCGCGCAAGTGCCGCCGGCGCCTGTCCCGCTCCCGCCGCCGCGGAAACGCGGGCAAAGCAGAGACCGGACCGGCATCCTGACACCCGCCGATGAGGTCAAACAGCTGCGGCATGTGCGGTTGGACACCGGACGGTGTGATTTACGGTACGCCCTGCTGGTGACAGCCAGCGATATGTTTCAATCCACAGCCGGCTCCGTCCGCCGGATGACTCCACCCCGGTCCCCGCAAAAAGGGCCGGGGCTTATCCCCCAAGTTCTTCCAGCATGTCGAGGGTGGGCACGAAAAACAGCGTGCCGGTGACCGCTGTGCTGAAATCCAGAAGACGATCCGTATTGCCGGCAGGTTCGCCGACAAACATATTTTCCAGCATTTTCCGGGTGGTGCCGAAAGTGCCCGCATAGCCGATAAAGTACGTGCCGAACTCGTTTTTGGAGGGATTGGCGAAAGGCATGTTGGCCCGCACGATTTTCAGTTCCCTGCCGTCGGCGTCCGCGATATTGGTGACGGCGTTATGGGCGTTCTCCGGTTTTTCCTCGTCGGACAACTCAATGTCGTTGTACTTTCTCCGCCCTATGGCCTTCTCCTGCTCTTCCACGGGCAGGGAATTCCATGCGTCCATGTCGTGAATGTATTTCTGCACAAAGGCGTAGCTTCCGCCCCTGAAATATTCGTCCTCCGGGCCGATCGCGGCGAAGCCGAAGGCTTCCCCGGCGTCCGGGTTCTCGGTGCCGTCGACAAACCCGATAAGGGCTCTGCCGTCTAGGTAGCGAAAACCCTGGACCTCGTCGATATGCTCCACTGCGCCCCTGAGGGCGGAGCTGAAGACAGCGGCCATTTCGTGGCAGACATCAAGCCTCTTGGCGCGGATATGGAAAAAAACGTCGCCGGGCGTTGACGGCGCGGTGTGCTTCGGGCCTTTTATTTCCCTGAAGGTTTCCAGTTCCTTCGGGCGGGGACGGTCAGGGAACAAACGGTCCCATGCCCCGGCCCCGAAGCCCATGACGCAACTGGCTTCCGAAGCGGGGAAGCGGTTGCGCATGCTCCGGGGAACGGCGGCGAAGCCGGCGCACAATTCCCTGACCCCGGCCTCCGCCTCTTGGCCGGGAAGCAGACCGAAAACCATGAAGATGGCGTGCTCGCCAGGCTTGTTGGTGATGTCCTGCGCATTCATGATGGTTCACCTCGCTGTTTGTTCCGTTGGTACCACAGATTTTTCCGCGGGCAAAGCGGTTTCCCGCCTCCGGCATTGATCGCTCCCGATGCGGCGGCATTTCGCGGCCCCCTATAGCGCCCTGAAAACCGCCGCTCCGTTGGTCAACTCCGCCAGGGCGCTCTCAAAGGCCGCGCATTGCGCCTCAGGCAATTCGAGGTGAATGCCGGCCTCAGTCAGGTGTTCCCTGGTGATAATTTTCGCCCCGAAACGCGGCAGAAGACGGTGGAGACCGTCCAGATGGGCATAGCCGAGGATCACGGCATAACGCACCGAGAGAACGCGTTCCGCAAGGACAAGACTGGCCAGATTTTCGCGCACCGCATCCTGATAGGCCCGCGCAAGACCGCCGGTACCCAGCTTGACCCCGCCGAACCAGCGGCTGACCACCACGCAGATTTCGCCAGTGCCGCTGTGAAGCAGCACATTCAGCATGGGCCGGCCCGCCGTGCCGCGCGGCTCGCCGTCGTCGGAAGCGCCAATATGCGCCGTGTCGCCGGGCGGGCCGGCCACGTAGGCCCAGCAATTGTGCGTGGCGTCAGAGCGGCGGCGGCGCACGCTTTCCACAAAGGCCCGCGCCGAGGCGGCGTCGGGCGCTCGGGCGCACGAGGCCAGGAAGCGGCTGCGCCGCGCGAGAATCTCCGTGCAGTGAGCCTCTTGCGGAGAAGCGGCCGGAACGGGGTATGACGCCGCCCTTTCGCCGCTGTCCGATTTTCGTCCCATATTCATGCCCGGCCCCGCCGGTTGCTGTTTTTGCGATGGGTTGCTATCATCATCGCGGCATTGAACTTCGTGAGACAGGGTATCATGTCTGTGGACAGAGTCGAGCACGAAAACAAACCCGCCCCAAACCGGCCTGACGCTTCGGCCTGGCGCGCCTTCTGGCGGCAGACGCTGCTTTTGTTCAGCGTACTTTCCCTGGCGCTGGGGGTGGTCTTCTTTATTGCCTGGAACTGGGCGCAGATGGACAAATTCGCCAAATTCGCCCTGCTGCAGGGCGGCATCGCCCTCTGCCTCGCGATCCCGGCATTCATCGGCACGGACAGCCGGACAGACTTCTTCTGCCTGCTTGGCGGCGGCCTGCTTGTGGGACCTCTGCTGGCCGTGTACGGACAGGCCTACCAGAGCGGCGCGCAGCTCTGGGAACTGCTCCGTGTCTGGTCGCTGACGTTTTTGCCGCTGGCCCTGGCCGGACGGAAAACCGCGCTTTTTTTTCTGTTCTGGCTGACAGGCTCCCTGAGCGAATTCTTGCGCCTGGGTCTGCCGATATCTACCGGGATTGATGATCTCCTCTGGCGCAATCTGCCGATCTTCCAGGCCGTTCAGTGTTCCTGCGCGCTGCTTTGGGAAGGAGCGGCCCATTTTTGGGGCGCCTCGCGCCCCTGGCTGAATGAGCGCTGGTTTCCCCGGCTGCTTTTTTTCGTTGCCCTGTCCTCGGTCACATTGCCACTCGCGCACGCGATTCTTTTCGACCGGCACAACGCGAAGGCCGCGAGTCTTTTCAGCGCCGCCCTGTATCTGGCCCTTGCGGCCTGGGCATGGTTCTGGCACCTGCGCGGCAAACGGGATATCTTCATGCCCGCCTGCGGCCTGCTCGGTTTCTGCGTCATGCTGGTGGCGCTTCTGCTGCGCGGGGAATTTCTCTTTGACGCCGGTACCGCCGCCCTGCTGGGCTGGGCTTTGCTCATCATCGCTCTCAGCGCCGGAGCGGGCATGTTGCTGCGCTCCTGGCAGCGGACCATGAAAAACGGATCCTCGCCGCCGAATCCGTGGTTCATAACCTTTTTTCAGGGACTGGCCGGCTGGATCGCGGCACTGCTGCTGATTGTTTTCGCAATCTTTCTCGTGACTGACTTTCTTCATTCCAGAACAGTCCGGGAACAGGCTCTGCTGCTGTTCGGCGCCGTCATGCTGGGCCTGGGCGCGGCGACCGGAAAGGGGGAAAAACCGTTCCCGGCGCAGTTCAGCCTGGCGAGTGCCCTTGCCGGAGCCGGCTGCGTCAGCGTCGCTCTGATCATAATGGCGGATCGGGCGGGCGTCGGCATCCTCACCGGCAGAGCTTTTCTCGCGGCCTCACTCGGCCCCCTGGCGGGATATTTTCTTGTGCGCGGCTTCCCGTTCCGGCTGCTGGCGGCTTTCGGTTTTTTCTCCTGCCTTTTTCTGGGGTTGATTCTGGAACTGTTTTCACGTGTCGCCTTCGACTTTCCCGATCTTGCCCTGGCCCTGAGCGCCGTCTGCTGGACCGTTTTCTGCCTCGCCCTGGCAAGGGGGCGGCTGAGCGAAACCCTCGGGGCGCGCTGCCGTCCGGGCCTGCACGGACTGTATCTGGCGCTGTTGTTCTTCGCCCTTTGCTCCGCCGCGCTGCTGGCTGCGACCTCAAAAGATTTCATGTTCACTTTTCTCAAGTTTGCGTCCAATGCCTATTTGCTGCCCTTATTTTCCAATCCGCTCGGAGCTGCGTCGGGGCTGGCCCTTGTATATCTTGTCCACACGCTGACAGGAACATCGCCGGGCGGAATGGAGGAACGCGATCCGGAAAAACGCCGCCGCTTTCTTGCCGCCGCCTGCCTCGCGGTGCCGGCGGGCTGGTTCCTGCCCGGGCTTTCTCTCGGTCTGCTGGGGCTCGCCCTCTGCCGCCTCGAAAACGACAGGCCCATGACCGGCGTTACGGCCCTGTTCCTGTTCTGCGTTATCGGGTGCTACTATTACAGTCTCAGCCTCTCCCTGCTCCACTACGCGCTCCTCCTTCTGGGCAGCGGTCTTGTCATGTCCGCTGTCGGGGTATTTTTGGCCGGGCCTTCCGCCGCTGGCAAAAAAACGCCCCCCGCCCCGCGCGGGAAAAAATTCCGTCTTGCGCGCGCCGGGATCATTGCGGCCACGCTTGTGCTGCTGCTTGCCGGCTTCAACTTGTCGGCGCGGCGGCAGGAGACGCTGCTCAGGGAAGGCGCCGTGGTTTTTCTGGAAACGGCGCCCGTGGACCCCAGGGCATTGCTGCTGGGCGACTATATGTCGCTGGACTGGCGCGTGAATCGTGACGCGACGGCGGCGTTGCGCGAACGGGAAGAGATGCCCCCTTCCGAAGAGGACATCATGATTGTCGTCCGGCTGAATGCCGACAGGGTGGCATCCTTCAGCCGCCTGGACGGCGGCGGACCTCTCGCGGATGACGAACTGCGGCTGCGCGGCAAAAAATTCCGCCGCCGTCACGGCGGCATATCCATCCGGACGGCGGCATCGGCCTTCTTTTTCCAGGAAGGACACGCGCGGGCTTATGAAGCCGCCCGCTACGGGGAGCTGAGAGTGGACAAGGACGGCGGGAGCCTGCTGGTCGCCCTGCGTGACGCGCGCCTGCGTCCCATTTCGCCCGGCGAAAAATAAGGCTGCCGGAAAACGGCGCGGACAGAAAGCGCGGGTTATTGCGGATTTGCCGCCCAGCAGGCTGTTCGATGCACTCCGTCGGCGATTGTCCGGGGCGGCTCCTCCCGGCAGCGGGTAACCGCTTCCGGGCAGCGCGGGTGAAAGGGACAGCCTTTGGGCATATCCCGCAGGGCCGGCACCGTGCCCTCAATGGCCGGCATGCGCCGCAAACCCAGGCAATGACGCCCCGGCGCGGAGCGTATGAGGCCGCGACTGTACGGATGGCGCGGCGCGGCGAAAAACGCCGCCGCCGGGGCATGCTCCACCAGGCGCCCGGCATACATGACGCCCGCGAAATCGGCGATCTGCGCCGCCACGCCAAGGTCGTGCGTGATAAAGAGCACCGTCATGCCGCGCTCCCCGCTCAGGGACATGAGAAGACGCAGAATTTGTCCCTGTATGGTCGCGTCAAGGGCCGTGGTGGGTTCGTCCGCCAGGAGCAGTTCCGGCCAGCAGGACAGGGCCATGGCTATCATGACCCGCTGGCGCATGCCGCCGGAAAGCTGGTGCGGATAGTCGTCATAGCGGCTTCGGGGCGAAGGTATGCCGACCTCGGCAAAGAGATCTTCCGCGCGTTCGCGCGCTTCACGCACCGACAGACCCAAATGCAGCCGCAACGGTTCCGCCGTCTGCTCGCCCACCGTGAGCACCGGGTTGAGCGAGGTCATGGGCTCCTGAAAAATCATGGCCGCCCCCGCTCCCCGAAAACGGCGCAAATCCTTCTCCCGCAGGGCGAGAACATCCTCCCCGTGAAAAAGAACGCGCCCGCTCACTCCGGCGTTCTCCGGAAGAAGACGCATGATGGCGCGCGCCGTAAGACTTTTGCCGCAGCCGGATTCCCCCACAAGGCACGTTACGGAACCCTCGGGCAAGGCGAGATTTATGTCGCTGACAGCCGCGAGCGGCATGCCGTCAGTCTCGAAGCTCACAGAGAGATGTTCGAGAGCAAGCGGGACATTCGGCATGGGAGCGGATGTCAGCGGTTTACCTGAACACGTCGGAAATTGACATAGGCCTGCCGCATGGCAATGTAGGGATCGACCGCGGCCTTGTTCATATCTTCATACAAGGGCAAAACGTCGCCGACGTCATTAAAGCTCAGATAGAATTCCGCTCCGGCGGCAAGCTCCCAGGGGCTCAGATAAAACAAGGGGTCGGCGAAAAGGTCTCCAATACGCCCCAAGGTATCGCGCGGCGATGAGGGGCCGATGACGGGCCAGACTATGTACAGGCCGTGCCCTATGCCCCAGCGCCCCAGAGTCTGCCCGAAGTCTTCCCCGCTCGGGTCCACCGGAACAATGGTTTTTTTGTCCTTGGCCACATTGGCGAAACCAAGGCTGGCGGTTGTGTTGATGACAAAGCGGCCGAATTCCACGCCGGCCTCCATGAAACGAAACTGGAGAATATTGTTGACAAAGCGCACGGGGAAAAACAGGTTGAAAAAAAAGTTCTTCATGCCGCTGCGGAGCTGATGCGGCGTAACGGCGACATATCCCTGGTAGACGGGTTTGACGATACGGAGGTAAAAAACATTGTTGAATCCGAACCAGAAGCGGTTCCAGGGTTCCAGAGGGTCCGCGATGGTTTCCGCGCCTGAGCCGTCATCGTCATAGTCGTCCAGAACGCCCTGTTCTTTCAAAGTTCCGACGGGCCGCACCGTGACAGCCCCCGGCCGCATTTGGACGGTCCTGCCGTACACCGTGGACGGCGCCGCCTCGGGCGGCTTTTTTGCCCCGGAAACAGCGCCTGTTGACTCCCCCGGCCGGAAAACAAGAAAAAAGACGCAGAGCAGACAGAAGAAACAGAGGTTATTTCGTCTCATGCTGCCGCCGCGCTTCCCGGGCTTTGTCACCGATACGCTCTATGAGCTTGTCCGGAACGTCCTTGTTGAGGATATCCTGAAACTGGGCACGGTAGTTTTTGACCAGACTTATGTTTTCAATCAACACGTCATAGACACGCCAAGCCCCTTCTTTGGGCAGCATGCGGTAGGACACGGGAACCTTTTTGCCGTCTTTCATGGTGATGACGGTGCGCACCTCCACCCTGCCGCCGGAAGAGACTTCCCCGGCATAGTCCACCTGCTCTCCATTATAGCCGTCAATTTTGTTCACATAGGTGGAGATGAGCAGATCGGCGAAGGCGTCGCCGAAGCGCTTTTGCTGTTCCGGCGTGAACGTGCGCCAGCGCTGCCCCACCGTGCGGGAAGAAAATTCGCTGAAGTCAAATATGTGCAGCACTTCTTCCTCAATCTGCTGACGCAGGTAAGAGCGCGTGGCCGGATTGACGTAATCCGGATTTTTGATGCAGGCCAGAATGCGGCCGATGGAAACCTCCAGCGCCCGGCGGGCCTGGGAGGCGTCGGCGTCAGCGCCGCAAACCCTGGGGACAAGACAGGTCCACGACAAAAGGATAAAAAAAACGGACAAATAATGACGCACCGGGACGCGCATGGCTACACACCTCCAAAAGCGTATTTGCCGATCAGGGATTCCAGGTCGACCGCGGATTCCGTTTCCCGTATCAAATCGCCGGCGCCGAGTGTTTTTTCCGAGCCGCCGCGGGAAAGACTGACATACTTGTCGCCAATGAGACCGCTTGTCTTTATGGAGGCGATGCTGTCTTCGGACAACTGAAAATCCTTTTCCAGGCGAAGGCGCACCACGGCCTGCGTGCGCATGGGGTCGGCGTCAAGGATAATGTTGACCACGCGGCCCACCGGCACGCCGGCGATTTCCACATCAGCCCCGA
>JAISXC010000282.1 GCA_031270875.1 Desulfovibrio sp. | reverse complement strand
TGGCTCAGGATGAACATGCGGAATGACTGACGGCGAAACGTCACGTATTCAGGCACGGGAAAAACACATGCGCGCTCTTGTCCTTTTCCTCGCGCTGGCCTGTCTGGCGGCCCCGGCCCACGCGGCCGGCCTTTCCAAAAGCGTGTCACAGTACGCCCGGGACATGGAAGACTATTACAAAAACGGCCGGCCGGAAGTGCTGCCCGGTCTTCTGCGGGTCTTTGACTCGCAGGGCGTGCTTGCGGATGGAGAAAAACGCCTTGTTACGGCCGCCTTTCTGGCGCAGGCGCTGCGTCGCGATCCGTCGGCGAAACGGCATCTTTTGCCGCAGCCTGGAAATTTCGGCGTCAACGCCCGCAAAACCCTGGCCTGGGCCGTACACCTTGCTTGCCTGCCTGATGAACCCGTCCTGCTCGCCGCTTTGCTTGCCGCTGATGATGTTGTGCTGCTCCGCCAGATACAGGCAAGTCCGACCCCTCTGGAACGTTGGAACATCTATTCCGAACTCTCCGTGCTGCGCATGTACTGGGCGGCTTTTCTGGCTTCGGGAGACGCCGGTCTGCTGGACACCATCATCGCGGCCGCGTTGCGCTATGCCGACCTCAGCGCCGCGGGGCTGCGCGGGGACGCCGACTTTGCGGTGTCCGCCGCCGCCGCCGCCCTGCTCTATGAGCAGGTTCCCCATCATGAGGCCGTGCGTGCGCGCGCGCAGGCGGCACTGGACAAGGGGCCTCAGACAGGCAGCAGGGCCGACACGTTGCGCAGCATCCTGCGCAATACCGGCAGGTAGTTTGGAAATCCGCCCCTTTCCGTTAGTGAAATTCGCCAACCGGGTTGGGATTTTTCGCTCACATTTCAGCGAAACCGCAAAGGACGGCCTGAGTGCGTCTTTTTGTTTTCCTTCCCCCGGTTTGTTTCCCCGGCTTCGGGTTTCCCCGGAAAGATCGTCTGTGAAAACAGAAAAATCATTTCAATGCCCCAATCCAAGTACAGCCTGTGCGGAAATGGAACCGAAAATTTAAATGTTACATGGTACTGGTTCACCTTGGGACTAAACATCTAGTACTTACCCAACGGTTGCCAAGGGAACGAGAAGATGGAAAAAAGGTCGGACCTGCTTTCGGAAAACCTGAACTAATGACTCTTCTCGCTATTTTTCGGGAAACAGAGTAATCTTTTCCCCGGAGGTGTTATGCCCGACATTTCAGAAAGGCCATTCGCTTCCCTGGTGGCGGCGCAGCGCCGCTATTTCTCCACCGGCGCCACTCTTGCCTGGGAAAGACGGCGAAATGCCCTGCGCGCCCTGCGGGACGCGGTGCGCAAGCATGAGCAGTCAGCGTTGAACGCCCTGCACGAGGATTTGGGAAAAAGCCCTGCGGAAGGCTATCTGACGGAAGTGGGAATGGTTCTTTCCGAAATCACGTTCATGCTCAGACGCCTGAAAGGCTGGATGCGTCCCCGCCGGGCGGGCAGCCTCTTCCCGATCTGGCCATCCGTCTGCCGCATTTATCCCGAACCCCTGGGCGTGGCCCTGATCTTTTCGCCCTGGAACTATCCGTTCCAGCTTGCTCTGCTGCCCCTAGCAGCTGCCGTGGCGGCCGGAAACTGCGTGGTTCTCAAACCATCCCCAACCGCCCCCGCCACGACCGCCGTGCTGGCGGCCATTCTGCGGGAAGCCTTCGCTCCGGAATTCGCGGCACCGGTGGACGCGGGAGACGATGCCGCCACGGCCCTGTTGCGGGAACGCTTCGATTTCATCCTGTATACCGGCAGCGGCCGGGTGGGGCATATCATCATGGAAGCGGCCGCCAGGCATCTCACGCCCGTCTGCCTGGAACTGGGAGGTAAAAGTCCCGTCATTGTGGCGGCCGACGCCAACCTTGATGTCGCCGCAAGACGCATCGCCTGGGGAAAAAGTCTCAATGCCGGGCAGACCTGCGTCGCGCCCGATTATATCTGGGCGGACCGCGCCGTCAAGGAAGAGCTGATCCGGCGTCTGAACCGGTCCTTCACCACCATGCTCGGCCCGGACCCGGTGCGCAACGAACATTACGGGCGCATCATCAACCGGAAAGCCTTCGACCGTCTGCTCGGCCTGACCTCGGTTCCCCTCGCCGCGGATCGCGCACTCCTGAAAATCGCGCCCTGCGTTCTGGACGCCAACCCGGACGAGCCCGTCATGCGCGAGGAGATATTCGGCCCGCTTTTGCCCGTGCTCGCCTATGATCGCATTGAACAGGCCCTGGATCATATCCGCGCCAACGACAAGCCTCTGGCTCTTTATCTGTTCACCGACGACAAGGCCCTTCAGGACAGGGTTCTCCAAAGTGTGCCCTTCGGAGGGGGGTGCATCAACGACACCATTGTCCATGCTTGCTCCCGCAACCTGCCTTTCGGGGGGGTTGGCCCCAGCGGAATGGGGCGCTACCACGGCAAAGCCGGCTTCGAGATGTTCAGTAACCTCAAAAGCGTGCTCCGTCAGACCATTCTCTTTGATCTCCCCTTTCGCTACCCTCCATACGGCCCCGGACGCTTCGCCCTGTTCCGCCGGATCTTGCGCTGACTGGGAACTTGTTTGCTTCTGAGAAACCCCACATACCAGCACAGCATATTGTCCTGTTGAAAGCGATGGAGTAGAGAGGAAATCCCAGTTCCACCCTGGACTTGCCCTCGCGCAGGTAGGCTTCAAACTCCGTGGCGAATCGCTCCTGAACCCGCGTCCATTCCTTGCCCGTGGGCAGGCCCTTAAAGCCGTAGGCTTTTTGCAGGGCGGCCCAGCTTTTCTTCACCCACGGCGAAGACGTGTCCAGCTTCGCCGCCTCGGACAGTTGCTCCAGAAAGAAGTGTCCGATTTCGTGAACGATGGTGGAAAAATCCTTGTTCGGGAAAAGGCCCACAAGCCAGCGCCCGTCGTCAAGCTGGCGGATCGCTCCCCGCGCGCCCTGAAAAAGAGGCTTGCCTTTGCCCAGCAGAGCGTTGACTTCTTCGTCAATGCCCGCTATGCTGTCTCTGAAATCACCGCCTATTACCGGAATGGGAGCCGCTTGTTTGGCATCCGGGGTGTCGGCGGTGTTTCTTTTTGCCACCCATCCGTTTACCGTTTCGGTACGCGCGCGAAAGGCGGTCAATACATTAAACCGGGGTTTCCTTTTCTTTCCGGCGGGAAGACGAACGCCGACAGTTACGAGAGTCGTTTCCCCCTCGTTCAGGATATACGCCGTTGCCGTGCGGTGCGAGTACGGGTCATAGTCCAAACGCACAGACTGTCCGTTTTCCACGGCATCAGGAATACGCTCCCACTCGTCAAACTTTGGATGACGATTTAAGAAACGCATGGAGGTGCTTTTTCAGTTCATCATGGCTTCCGTAGTGATAACGTCCGACCATCGCTTCCTCGATGATCCGGTTCATCCCGTCTGGCGAGCGATATCGGGCTTTCCTGACTATTTTGTATCTCCCGACGCACTTCCTTCCGGAGTCGTGCGGGCGCGAGCATGGAGCATGTGTCCCATAAATTCTCCCTCCCCTGAGTTCGCTATGGTATATACCATTACTCGAAGGGACTAAACATATCCGTGGTCTCCATCCTTATCTTGCCAGTTGCGGGAACTTCGGGGTATAGTCCCCGGCAATCCGCTCTGAAAGGGCCTGTCCGACAGGTCCCTTTGTCATCCTCAAACAGCGGGCAGAATGTATGTTTGTCAAGTTTCTCTCCTGGAATGTCAACGGGTTGCGCGCCATATCCGGCAGACCGGACTGGCGCTGGTTTGACGGGACGGATGCCCACATAGTGTCATTGCAGGAAACCAAGG
>JAISXC010000272.1 GCA_031270875.1 Desulfovibrio sp. | reverse complement strand
GGTATGATGAACATGGAGAGAATCGCGGCGCTGACCATGCCGCCGAACATGGGGGCAGCGATGCGGGTCATGATTTCGGAGCCCGTGCCGGCGCGCCAGAAAATGGGCAGAAGGCCGGCCACAGTGGTGACGACCGTCATGGCTTTGGGCCGAACGCGCAACACAGCGCCCTCATGAATGGCCGCGTCAATGAGTTCGCGTGTCGCTGTGGCCGGAGAGGCCAGTTCCGGCCGTTCAGCCACGGAGTTTTTCAGATACATGAGCATGATGACTCCGAATTCCGCCGCCAGCCCCGCCAGAGCGATAAAACCGACTCCTGTGGCCACGGACATGGCGTAGCCCTGCGCGTACATGAACCACACCCCGCCGACGAGGGAAAAGGGGAGGCAAAACATGACGAGCAGGGTTTCCCGCACGCTTTTAAATTCCAGATACAGCAGAATGAAGATGATTACGAGCGTCGCGGGAATCATCAGCCGCAGGCGGGCTGCCGCCCGCTCCAGCATCTCGAATTGCCCGACGAAGGCTATGCTGACGCCCGCGGGCATGTCCGGCAAGGCCTGTATGGATTTGCCCAGGTCGCGCACCACGGAAAGCGGATCGCGGCCCCGGAAATCAATGTACACCCAGCTTGCCAGGCGGGCGTTTTCGCTTTTCAGCATGGAAGGTCCGCTGCCCATGGTCACGTCAGCCACATCCTCCAGAGTGATTTGCTGACCCGACGGCGTAAGCAGGGGCATGGCCTTGAGCGAGGCGAGACTGTCCCGGTATATCTGCGGATAACGAATATTGATGGGGTAACGGGCAACGCCCTCCACCGTTTCGCCGACATTTTCCCCGCCGACGGCGGAGGAGACGAAAAGTTGCACGTCGGCGACGTTCATGCCGTAGCGGGCGGCGGATTCCCGGCGGATATGCACATCCGCGTAGCGGCCGCCGGTGAGGGATTCCGCAAGCGCCGAGAAAACGCCGGGTACCTCCCTTGCCGCGTTCTGCACCATGACGGACGCCTTGTCTATGCTTGCCGTGTCGGGGCCGGAAACCTTGACGCCGATGGGGCTTTTCACCCCCGTGGAGACCATGTCAATGCGGTTGCGGATCGGGGGAACCCAGAGATTGGCGACTCCCGGCAGTTTTACGGCGGCGTCCAGTTCTTCTATAATGCGTTCGGGCGTCATGCCCGGCCGCCATTCACTCGCCGGCTTCAGACGGATGGCGGTTTCGATCATTTCCAGAGGGGCTGTATCCGTAGCTGTTTCCGCGCGGCCCGCTTTGCCGAACACGCTTTCAACCTCAGGCACGCTTTTGATCATTTTATCGGTGCGTTGCAGGATGCGTCCGATTTCCGCCACGGAAACTCCGGGCAGCGTGGAAGGCATATAGAGCAAATCTCCTTCGTCCATGCGGGGCAGAAATTCTCCGCCCAGGCGCGCCAGAGGCCAGAGTGTGGTGAGCAGGACAAACAGGGCGGCGCACAGCGTCGTTTTGGGGTTGCGCAGTATGGCCTGGATGGCCGGGGTATACAGACGTATGAGAAAGCGGTTGATGATGTTGCTGTCTTCAGAGGGAATTTTTCCCCGGACCCACAGCCCCGCCAGCACAGGGATAACGATCACGGACAACAACGCCGCGCCTCCCATGGCATAGAGTTTTGTCAGGGCCAGCGGGCGGAAAAGGCGGCCTTCCTGCCCTTCCAGCGAAAAGACGGGAATGAAGGAAAGGGTTATGACCAGCAGGCTGGCAAACAGCGCCGGGCCAACTTCCACGGCTGCCTCGGTTGTCAGCACCCAGCGCTGCTCCGGGGAAATTTGTGAACCTGGATTCTCATTCTGCCAGCGCTCAAGTTTGCGGTGCGTGTTTTCCACAGTGACCACGGAGGCGTCCACCATGGCGCCGACGGCGATGGCAATGCCGCCGAGCGACATGATGTTGGCGGTGATTCCCTGATAGTACATGATGATGAAGGAGAGAAAAAGGGCTATGGGCAATGAGAGAATGGCCACGAAAGCCGAGCGGAGGTGCATGAGAAAGACCGCGCAGACAACGGCCACCACGATGAATTCTTCCGCAAGGTTATGGATCAGGTTGTCCACCGCCCGTTCGATGAGGGCGCTGCGGTCATAGGCGGTGACAATTTCCACGCCCGGGGGCAGGCTCGACTTCAGGCTTTCCAGTTTTTTCTTCACGGCGGCAATAACGGCGCGGGCGTTTTCGCCGAAGCGCATCAGCACAATTCCGCCCGCCACTTCGCCTTCGCCGTCCAGTTCCGCTATGCCGCGCCTCATCTGTGGCCCGAGTCGCACCTCCGCGACATCCTTGAGATATATCGGCGTGCCGCCGGAGTTCGCCTGCAAGACAATGTTCCGGAAATCCTCCAGAGTGCGCAGATAGCCGTCCGCCCGCACCATATATTCCGCTTCGGCCTGTTCCAGAACCGAGCCGCCGGCTTCCTGGTTGGAGGCGTTCACCGACTCCATGACCATTTTCAGAGGTATTTTGTATTGCGCCAGTTTTACCGGATCCGGCACTATCTGGTATTGTTTTACCACGCCGCCGACCGGGGCGACTTCCGCCACGCCCGGCACGGCGGAGAGTTCAAATTTGAGCAGCCAGTCCTGAATGGAGCGCAGGGCCGCGAGGTCGTATTTGTTGCCGCGATCCACGAGGGAGTATTCAAATACCCAGCCTATGCCCGTGGCGTCCGGACCGAGGGCCGGCGCCACACCGGCCGGAAGCCTGCCCTGCGCCTGACTCAGGTATTCCAGCACCCGACTGCGCGCCCAGTAGATATCCGTGCCGTCGTCAAAAATGATGTAGACATAGGAATCTCCGAACATGGAATAGCCGCGCACGGATTTTGCGCCCGGCACGGAAAGCATGGCCGAAGTCAGCGGGTAGGTGATCTGATCCTCCACAAGTCGCGGAGCTTTGCCGGGATAGGAGGTTCGTATGATGACCTGCACGTCGGAAAGATCCGGCAGGGCGTCAATGGGCGTTTGCGTGATGACCCAGACGCCCCAGACCGTGAGGATGGCCGAGACGAGCAGCACAAAGAAACGGTTGGCCATGCAGGCCCGGATGAGGGCGGCGATCATTCGGTCTCCTTTGCGCCGTGATCATGATCGTCATGGGCGGAAGGCGCGGCATCCGTCTCTTTTGCCCGGCGCATGCGGTCAAGCGCGCCGCGCAGATTGGCTTCCGAGTCAATGAGAAAAATGCCCGAAACAACCACGTCGTCGCCTTCGTCCAGGCCTGAAAGCACGGCTGTTTTTTCCCGCGCACTGCGTAGCACCTGTACCTGCCGGGGCACAAAAGAGCCGTCGGCGGCGCGGATGATGACGCGCTGTTCATCCCCCAGGTCAATAAGGCTTTGGGTGGGGATGAGCAGTTCCTCTTCTCCGTCGCCCCGCAAGCGGATGGATGCGGTGAGCCCCGGCTTGAGCAGTCCTTCCCGGTTGTCCAGGGAGAGACGCAAGGGCACGGTGCGCGTGGCCTGATCGGCCTTGGGCAACAAGGTTACGGATTGCGCGAAAAAGGCTCTGTCCGGGTAAGCCGGGATTGTGACGCGTATCCGTTTGTTGCTGACCAGATGCATCTCCCGTTCCGGAACGTCGGCCGTAACCCATATCGGATTGATCCCCTGAATGGTCGCCAGCGTCATGCCCTTGTCCACATTCATGCCGGGGTAGGCGTCAACGGCGGTTATGACGCCGCCCAAGGGCGCATATACAGTCAGGCGGGTTTGCACGCGGCCCGTGGCGTCCACGGCTTTCAGAAGATCCTCCGGCATGCCGGAAAGGCGCAGCCGTTCGCGCACGCCCCGAATAATATCCGGCGCCGCCTTCTGGCCGCGCAACAGCAGATATTCGCTTTGATCCGCCGCCCAGGCGGGCACTGTGACATCCACCAGCGGTTGCCCCGCCGTCACCGTGTCGCCCACGGCCAGAGCGTACGTTTTTTCCACGAAACCGTCGGCCCGGGGCTGCGCCTTTGCGAGCTGGTAGGCATTGAATTCCACATTGGCAGGAATTTCATGAGAAAAAACCAACCTGCCCCGATGGGCCTTTTCCGTGCGGACGGCCAGATTTTGCGCTTGTCCCGGGTCAATGCGTATGCCCGTTCCCGGGTCATCTTCCGCATAGCGCGGAACAAGCTCCATATCCATGAAAGGCGATTTGCCGGGTTTGTCAAACCTGGTTCCGGGATACATGGGGTCATACCAGTAGAGAATTTTGCGTTCCCCAGGGCTTTGCGCCGTCCTCTGCCGGTCTTCCGTCCTCTCCCGCGCCGTGTGCGCCATTGGCCAGTCGGGGACAAGAACGGCAAGGCCATAGCCCAGAGTTCCCCCGGCCGTCAGGAGAAACAGGGAAAGAACAAAGGTTTTGAATCGCATGGTTCATCTCCTCGCGCTGGGTCCGGCCGCGATGAACAGCGCGGCCGGACGCGACAGTCACTTAAGGACTTCAATATCCACGATCACGGGATCGCGTCCGGGCCCTTCAGAGCGGAAATCAAAACGCACGAAGCTGCCTTTTTTCAGTCCGTCAAGCAGCGAGGAGTCTTCCACGCGGAATGGCATGGTCATTTGCGGCCATTTGAGAGCAGGCACAGCTTCGTGGTCCAGAGTGACTTTGCCGGCGGCCTTGTCCATGTGCACGACTTTTCCTTTCGCGGTGTGGATCTTTCCGCTTGGAACCTTCGCCGGAGCATGACTTGTTCCGCCGTGCGCGGCCGACCCGTGTCCTCCGTCATGCGCGGCAAAAGCGGGAGCCGCCGGGGAAACGAAAAACAGACTCAGGGCCAGAACCGGGAAGAGATAACGTATTTGCATGGCATTCCTCTTTTTTATTGATTGAATATTGCGGAGCCGCTTTTGCCTTCAGCCGGTTTTGTGTCTTCCAGACCGCCGCCCAGAGCGGCATAGAGGCTGATGTCGTTTGCCAGCTGTTCCCGCCGGGCGGCGAGCAGCTCGCGTTCCGCCTCAAAAACGCTGCGTTGCGCGTCCAGAACGGTCAGGTAGCTTACGGCGCCGTTGGTGTAGTTGCTCGTCGCCAGTTGCAGCACAAGCCGCTGTGACTGAAGATATCGCTCCTGGGCGGCCAGCTTTTCGGCCAGGGCGGCCCTTGTCAGCAGGCCGTCAGTCACTTCGCGGAAGGCTGTCTGTATGCGCTGCTCATACTGGACGATCTCTTTTTCCTTGCGGATTTCCGCCAGTTCCAGATTGGCTTTGTTGCGTCCGCCGCTGAATACTGGAAGGCTGATTGTCGGCAGAAAGGACCAGAATGAGGTTACACCGTCAAACAGCAGCCTCAGTTCGTCGCTTTGGGAGCCAAGTTTGCCGGTCAGGGTGATGGAAGGGAAGAAGGCCGCCCTGGCCGCGCCTATTTCGGCGTTGGCCGCTTTGAGGTTGAACTCCGCCTCCATGATGTCCGGGCGTTTCAGCAGCACAACGGAGGGAATTCCATCCGGCAGTTCCGCGAAACGCTGTTCCATCAGCGCTGTGGGGGGAGGAAGCTGTTGAACGGCAAAAGAGCCGAGCAGCAACTTGAGCGCGTTTTCAGCCCGGATGCGCTCATCTTTTCTGGCGGCGGCGTCAGCCTTGGCGGCTTCCACCAGGCCGCGAGCCTGTTCCAGATCCAGCAGCGAAGATTGGCCGGACTGAACCCGGCGTTCCACAAAGGCATAGGATGTCTGCCGGCTTACCAGCGTGCGTTCGACAAGCCGGCCCAGTTCCGCCGCAAGGCGTTCGGCCAGATAGCTTTGCGCCACTTGGGAAACCAGGGCAATCCGGACAGCTTTTTCCGCTTCCTCTGTCGCCAGGTAGCGCCGCAACGCCGCGTCGCTCATGTTTTTCAGCCGTCCGAAGAGATCCGGCTCAAAGAAGGCGACGCCTGTAACCGCATATCTGTTGTCGCCGTATCTGTTGCCCGCCCTGTCGTCAAAAACGCCTTCATAGGCGTCCGACGCCTCACCGGTGAGCTGCGGCAGGCGGTCAGCGCGCTGCACACGGTATTGCGCCCTGGTTTCCTCAATGGACAACAGGGCTTGGCGCAAGTCGCGGTTTTGCCGCAGCGCGGCCGCAATCAGTTCCCGCAGCCGCGGATCTTGGAAAAATCCCCAGGGGCTGACCTGAAACATGCCGTCCGCGCTCAGTGCGCTCGCGGGTGTAACGGCGATGGTTTCGGGCACGGGGGCTTCCGGCCGCGTGTATGCAGGCGCGAGGGAACATGCGGTCATCTGGAGCGACAGCAGAGTGAACGCCGCCGCGCGCAGGCGAAGATGAGAAATCATGGGGCACCACCTGTAGTCGTCGTTTCATTCGGAGCCCGGCCAAAACTGCATCCAGGCAGTTTGCGGCGGCGGACGTGCCGGATTGCGGACAAACCGGGAGGCCGGTGACACGCATGTCGAGAACGCCGTATTGCGGAGAAAATCCGCGGAACGAAATACAGGCGGTTTCGCGCGTGTCGGGGAGCTGTCCCGGTCAGGCGGCGTTGGAGCGCGGAGGCCGGAACAGGCCTCCGTCGTGAAGGGGGGTGACAGGATCGTCGG
>JAISXC010000217.1 GCA_031270875.1 Desulfovibrio sp. | reverse complement strand
GCCCTGATCTGGGCTCTGGAAGCCGGAGCCAGAACAAGCATCATGGGCGGCCGGGAACAGCAGCCCCTTCTCCAACCGCTTATTGAGGAAACGGCGCGGCAACCGGGGGTTGTGTACCTGGCGGTTATTGACCGCGGAGGGCGCATTCTTGCGCACAGCGAACCGGGGAAGGTGGGAACAAGGGTCAGCCCCGGTTCATTGCCGCAGTTTTCCCCGGATGAAGTGGAGAAAAGCGCCTTGTTGGAAGGCTCTGACGCCTCCTTGCTTGAAGTGTACAGGGGATTCTCGCCTTTACAGGGCGGGCCGGCCCGCCACGGCCACGGCGGACACGGCATGATGCGCTGGTATGAGCGGAACAGAAACGCCGCCTCCATGTCCCAGGCCAAGGCCACCAGCTTTGCCTTTGTCGGCCTTGATAAAAAGCCCTTTGCGGACGCTCTGGCCGTGGACAACTGGAACAACCTGCTGGCCGCCTGCATTGTGGCCGCCTTCGGTCTGGCCGGGCTCATATCCCTGTTCTGGGCGGACAGTTACAAACGCTCGCGGCGCAAGCTGAAAGACAGTCAGGCGCTGGCGGGCGAAGTCGTCACCAGTCTTCCCCTTGGCCTGATCACCAGTGATCCCGACGGAAAAATCAACATGATCAACTCCTCGGCCCTGAACATGCTGCATGTCGGGAAAGAAGCCGTTTCCGAAACCTTTGTCCGCGATATCCCGGGGCTGGACTGGGATTCCGTCACCGGGGCCGTGGCGGGCGAAGAAAAGGTGTATGAAAGGGAAATGGAGCTGACGCCCCCGGATGCGAAAAAAACGCTGGTCAGCGTGAGCGCCTCCGAAATACGGGATGAAGACGGGCTGTTTCTGGGGCACTTGTTCATCCTGCGGGATGTCACCGAGGTGAAGCGACTGCAGGCGGAAGTTCAGCGCAACGAACGGCTGACCGCCCTCGGGAATCTGGCTGCCGGAGTGGCGCATGAGATCCGGAATCCACTCAGCTCAATCAAGGGGCTTGCGATGTTTTTGGCGAACAGGATGCAGGCCGCGGGCCCTGAAGAGGAGGCGGCAAAAACCATGGCGCTCGAAGTGAACCGGCTTGACCGGGTTGTCTCCGAATTGCTGGAATTCGCCCGGCCGGGCACGGTCAAACTGGAGCCCGCCGGTATCAACGATGTCATAGCGCGCGCCTTGCGCCTCGCGGATACGGATATCCACTCCAGGGGCATCCGGGTGAATTTCGTTCCGGACACGTCTTTTCCTCCGATATGTATCAATGCTGAACGCATGACCCAGGCCCTGCTCAACCTTATCCTCAACGCTGTGCAGGCGATGGAGCAGGGCGGGGAGTTGCGCGTTTCCGTTCAAAACAGGCCCAATGACGAATTCGCCATTGTCGTTTCCGACACCGGCAAGGGCATGGACAAGAATACGCTGTCCTCAATCTTTACGCCATACTTCACGACAAAGCCTTCCGGCACCGGACTGGGATTGGCGATTGTCCATCAAATCATTGAGGGGCATGGCGGAAGGATCTCTGTTTCCAGCGCTCCGGGGGCAGGCAGCGTATTCGCCATCCTGCTCCCCTTACGAAAATCCGAATGAGGAACGAACGATGGCCAAACTGAAAATTCGCATACTTGTGGTTGATGACGACAACAGCCACCGTGCCACCCTGGCGACGTTACTGGCCGACTGGGGATACGCCGTCACTGCCGTTCCGGACGGGGAGTCCGCCATTGAGGCATGCAGGGCGCGTCCCTTTGATCTGGTGCTCATGGATGTGCGCATGACCGGCATAAGCGGCATTGAGGCGCTTAAAGAGATCAAGTCGTATAATCCGGCTATTCCGGTCATTATCACCACAGCCTATTCGGATGTGGGCAATGCTGTGGAAGCGCTTAAATCCGGAGCTTATGATTACCTTACCAAACCCCTGGATTTCGATGAATTGAAGCTGATCCTGGGGCGCGCCGTGGAACACCTGGAGCTTGTTGAGGAGAACAAGGCGCTCAAAAACACGCTGGCGTTTTCATTTGACCCGGGGGGTATTATCGGGCAAAGCCCCTCCATGCGCTCGCTTCTTGACATGGTGTCCACCGTTGCCTCCTCCGAAGCCACAATACTCATTACCGGAGAATCCGGAACCGGCAAGGAGGTGATAGCAAAAATGATCCACGCGAACAGCAAGCGGCGCAGCGGACCCTATATTGCCGTCAACTGCTCGGCGCTGACGGAAACGCTTCTCGAATCGGAACTTTTTGGCCACGAGAAGGGGGCGTTTACCGGAGCGGAAAAGAGACGGGACGGACGCTTTCTGGCGGCCGACAAGGGCACAATTTTTCTGGACGAAATAGGAGAAATGCCCATGCCTATGCAGGTCAAGCTTCTGCGCGCCATACAGGAACGTGAAATCCACAGGGTCGGAGAGGATCGGACCATGAAGGTGGATGTGCGCATTCTGGCCGCCACCAACAAGGATCTGCAAGGTGAAGTCGCCGCCGGACGCTTCCGGCGGGATCTCTTTTACCGGCTCAATGTCGTTTCTCTTTGTCTGCCCCCATTGCGGGATCGGCCGGAGGACATACCGCTCCTGGCCATGCATTTTCTGAAATCTTTCGCGCGAAAAAACGGAAAGCCCGTCAAGGGATTCACGCCGGGGGCAATGGGCAGGCTGGTGAAATATGTCTGGCCGGGCAATGTGCGGGAGCTTGAAAACACTGTGGAGAGGGCTGTTGTGCTGCTTGTGGGAGAATATGTCGGCGAGCGGGAACTGCCTCCGGCCGTCATGGAACACGGGGATGGCGATTGCCCCCGGAGAATTGATTTTTCCGATATGACGCTGGAGGAAATAGAGCGGACCATCGTGACGGAAGTCGTGGAAAACGTTGGCGGGAACAAGAGCGAGGCGGCCAGGAGGCTCGGCATTACCAGAAAAACCCTTGTTTCAAAAATGCAGGGAATATAGGCTCTTTTACCTTCAGCAGGAATTCGATTTGACGGCTGTGAAAACCAAGGAGCGCGCGTGAACCATCCGCAAATGAAAGCAGTAAGATGCGCCATCGTTCGTGGCGGGACGAGCAAGGGCGTTTTCATCATGGAAAATGAGCTTCCTCAGGATCCGGCGGAACGTGACGCCGTGATTCTTGCCATTTACGGAAGTCCTGATATCCGTCAAATTGACGGACTGGGGGGGGCCGACTCGCTTACAAGCAAACTTGCCATAATCGGGCCGCCTTCCCGGCCGGACGCAGACGTGGACTACACCTTCGCCCAGGTCAGCATCACCGCGCCGTTTGTCGACTATAAAGGCAACTGCGGCAACATATCCTCCGGGGTTGGGGGGTTCGCCATTGACGAAGGCCTCGTCCGGCCGGTGGAACCGGTGACGCGTGTGCGTATTCATCTCACAAATACCAATAATATCCTTGTCGCCGACGTGCCTGTTGTCGACGGCAAGGCGGCCGTGGAAGGCGATGAGTCAATCGACGGCTGCCCCGGAACGGGGGCCGGGATATTGCTTGACTGGTCCGATGCCGCCGGGGCTCTTACCGGTTCCCTTCTGCCGACAGGCAACGCGCGGGATATCTTTACCGTGGACGGCATGGATTATGAGGTATCCCTCGTGGACTGCGTCAACATTCTTGTATTCATCCATGCGCGCTCGCTCGGCATGGATGGAACGGAGACTCCCGGGGAAATCAACAATAACGAACCACTGGTGGAAACCATTGAGAAAATACGCCGGAAAGCAGCCGTCATTTGCAAGCTGGTGGAGAAAGAGGAGGAAGCGGCGGGCAAAAGTCCCTACAATCCTTTTTTCTGCATCGTCAGCGAGCCGAAGGACTACCGGACGTTTACGGGTATGGACGTTCTTTCCGGCAGTATTGATATAGTATCCCGGCTTCTTTTCATGCTGAAAATGCATCAGACGCATCCTGTTTCCGGCACCGTCTGCCTGGGAGCCGCGGCCCGCATTCCCGGTTCCATAGTGCACGCCGTTCTTTCTCCCGCAGCGAAATCCTCAAGCGTTATCCGGATCGGCCATCCCGCCGGCGTAATCAGCGTCGAATCCGAGGCTGAAGCGCACAACGGCGCCATTGTACTCAAAAGGGCCGTCGTTTCGCGCACGGCCCGCAGAATAATGGACGGGCATGTCTATATCCGCAACCGCACTTGAAAACCGCGCGCATGGAGCTGAATGCCGTTTTGACGACGGGATGCCGGAATATGCGCCCCGTCCTGA
This sequence comes from Desulfovibrio sp., assembly GCA_031270875.1. The sequence continues at coordinate 316 of JAISXC010000217.1, read as the reverse complement.
GACAGCAGCTTCCCTCCCGCGCGGCCTGGATGACGTTCAGCACCGCCTTCACTGTTGAAGGCGGCGCGATTTTCCAGTCCGGCGCTTCGCCGGGAGAGACGTCACCGCAGCAGGATGCGGCGGGCGGTTTCGTCCTGGATGTCGGTGATGAACGGCACGCCTGTTTCACGCTCGGTTTCCCGGTTGGCCGAGGCGATATCGGAGCGGGATATGGAATCGACGGTGAAGCGGCGCGCTCCGGCCATAAACTGCTGCAGACCAGCGCCCAGACGGTCCAGGTTGGTCCAGATGGCGATGGCGCCGTAAGGAATGTTTT
>JAISXC010000196.1 GCA_031270875.1 Desulfovibrio sp. | reverse complement strand
GTGGCCCGCGAACTCCGCGCCCAGAATTTTATGAAGATTATTTCTCTCGCGCCGGAAGTGCTTTAGGAGACCATCATGAAAATGTATCGCATCCGCAAGGACGACAAGGTTATGGTGGTGGCCGGCAAGGACGCGGGCAAAGTCGGCAAGGTTCTCAAGATTCTCCGCAAGAGGGACCGCGTGCTTGTGGAAAAAGCCAATATGGTCAAGCGCCATGTGCGCCCCAATCCTTATGCCCGCCAGCCCGGCGGTATTGTGGAAAAGGAAATGCCGATACACGTTTCCAATATCATGGTTGTGTGTTCCGCCTGCGGCAAGGCGACAAGGGTGGGGTACCGGCTTCTTGAGGCAGAGGGGGGCTCCAGGAAGGTCCGCTTTTGCAAAAAATGCAATGAAGTTATGGAATAAGGTGAAACAATGACACGCCTTGAAAAGATATATAGGGAGAAAGTGGTTCCGGTTCTGCAAAAAGAGTTCAGCTATACATCCTCCATGCAGCTGCCCGCCCTTGAAAAAATCTCTCTGAACATCGGCCTTGGCGCGGCGACGCAGAACAATAAAATGATGGAAGAGGCCGTGGCGGAACTCACCGCCATCGCCGGGCAAAAGGCGGTGGTGACGCGCGCCAGGAAGTCCATTGCCTCTTTCAAGTTGCGCGAGGGCATGCCTATTGGCGCGCGCGTTACTTTGCGCAAGGATCGCATGTGGGATTTTCTGGACAAGCTGATGAATTTTGCGCTTCCGCGGGTACGCGACTTCCGGGGCATTCCTGACCGCGGTTTTGACGGCCGCGGCAATTTCACGCTCGGCATCAGGGAGCATACCATTTTCCCTGAACTGGAAGTTGATCGCGTCGAAAACCCCAAAGGCATGAACATCACTATTATCACAACGGCGTCCACAGACAAGGAAGGCAAGTTTCTTCTGGACAAACTCGGCATGCCCTTCAGAAAATAGGCGCATCCGTTTACAACCACAGTCAGGAGCATAGCGTATGTCGCGTATTTCGCTCGCCGTAAAAGCAAAGCGCAAATCCAGATTCAGTGCACGCGCCTATAACCGCTGTCCGCTCTGCGGCCGGCCCAGGGCTTTTATACGTCAGTTCGGCGTTTGCCGCATCTGTTTCCGCAACATGGCCTTGCGCGGCGAATTGCCGGGTGTGCGCAAGTCGAGCTGGTAGACAGCCTGCAATCAAACCCTTGAGGAGTTTCGATGTTGACAGATCCTATTGCGGACATGCTTACACGCATCCGCAACGCGCATTTGGCCCTGCACAAGGAAGTGAATGTGCCGCGCTCGAAGATGAAGGAGGCGCTGGCCGCCATCCTCAAGCAGGAAGGTTACGTCGAGGATGTCGCCGTGGCTGACAAAACCATCGCAATCACTCTGAAATACCAGAAAGGCAAACCCGCCATTCTGGGTCTCAGGCGCGTGAGCACGCCGGGCAGGCGCGTGTATGTCGGTTCCAGGGAGATTCCCAGCGTTCAGAACGGCCTCGGTATATGCATCCTCTCCACGTCCGGCGGGGTGCTGGACGGAATGACCGCTCGGGAAAAGAAGATGGGCGGTGAACTTCTGTGTGAAATCTGGTAGGTGTTTATGTCCAGAATAGGTAAACTGCCCATTTCCGTTCCGGCTGGCGTTGATCTCAGCATAGGAGCGGACGCTGTGGAGGTGAGGGGCCCGAAAGGCGTTCTCAAAACACCCCTCTGTCCCCTTCTCAAATATGAGATGTCCGACGGACGCCTTACTCTCTCGCGTCTGGAGGAAAGCCGCCAGAGTCGCTCTCAGCACGGCTTGCGGCGCACTCTTCTGGCCAATTGCATTGAAGGAGTCACAAAGGGCTTTTCCAAATCCCTGGAAGTCATCGGCGTCGGGTATCGCGTTGCTGTCAAGGGCAATATCATAGAACTGGCCGTGGGCTGTTCCCATCCCGTTCTTGTGGAACTTCCCGACGGTCTCGCGGCCGCGGTTGAGGGACAGGTGCTGACCATCAGCGGCATAAGCAAGGAGCTGGTCGGAGAATTTTCCGCCCGGATTCGCCGGATCCGCAAGCCTGAGCCGTACAAGGGCAAGGGGATCAAGTATGCGACCGAGAAAATACGCCGTAAAGTCGGCAAGTCCGGCGGCAAGAAATAGGGTGGCGTCATGAATCTTACCAAGAATGAATCCCGCAAACGTCGCAAAATACGCATTCGCAAAAAGGTAAACGGCACGTCCGCCCGCCCGCGTCTCGTAGTATACAGATCAAATCTGCATATTTACGCGCAGCTGGTGAATGACACGTCGGGCGTGACCATAGCGAGCGCCTCCACGCTTTCCCTTTCCAGGGGCGAGCCGGGCCTGCGTTGCAACATGACGGGCGCGGAACGCGTGGGCAGGGAAATCGCCCGTCTGGCCAGGGAGAAAAATGTCACCCGGGTGGTGTTTGACCGCAACGGGTATCTTTATCACGGCCGCGTTAAGGCCGTGGCTGACAGCGCTCGCGAAAGCGGCTTGGAGTTTTGATTATGCGGCAGGAACATGCTGAAAGCCAACAGAATGAACTGGGTGAAATTGAAAAAATTGTTTCACTGAACCGCGTGGCCAAAGTGGTAAAGGGAGGTCGCCGTTTCAGCTTCAGCGCCCTGGTGGTTGTGGGCGACGGCAGGGGTGGCGTCGGTTTTGGCCTGGGCAAGGCCCATGAAGTTCCGGAAGCGTTGCGCAAGGCGACGGAGCGCGCGCGCAAGAACCGTGTCCGGGTGCCCCTTGTTGAGGGCACGCTGCCGTATGAAGTGCTCGGCCGCTTTGGCGCCGGGCAGGTTATGCTGAAGCCCGCTTCGCAGGGCACGGGCATTATCGCCGGCGGCGCCGTCCGCGCACTGATGGAGGCCGTGGGCGTACGCGATGTGCTTGCCAAGGCTATCGGCACAAACAATCCCCATAATGTGCTTCGCGCCACAATGCAGGGGCTTGTCGCCCTGCGCAGTTCCGAAGAGGTGTCTTTTCTGCGCGGCAAGAAGCTGGAAGCTCCGAGGAAATAGTCATGCCGGAAATCAGGATAAAACTCATCCGTTCGCGCATCGGCACAACGCCCGCGCAGCGCAGGCAGCTTGACGCCCTTGGGCTCAAGCGCCGGGAAATGGTGAAGACGTTCAGGGATACCCCCGCCATTCGGGGCATCATTCAAAAAGTTTCACATCTTGTAGCTGTTGTTGAGTAGACGGCGGCATCAGGAGCCACAAATGCAATTGCACGACATTTTTCCTTTTCCCGAAGAGCGCAAGAAACGCCGTCGCGTGGGCAGGGGTTCCGGATCCGGCCTGGGCTGCACGGCAGGCAGGGGGCATAAGGGGCAGAACGCCCGTTCCGGCGGTGGCGTGCGCCCCGGCTTTGAGGGCGGACAGATGCCCCTGCAGCGCCGCCTGCCCAAGCACGGTTTCAAAAATGCCATGTTCAAGGTTACGTACGAGGTTATCAACCTGGATTCTCTTCTTGACGCCTTTGAAGGAAAGAACAACATCACGCTGGATGACATTTATGCCCGCGGTCTCGCCCGTATGGGAGCGCCCGTGAAGATTCTTTCCCGTGGAGAGCTTACCGCCGCCCTCACTGTGGAAGCCCATCGCTTCAGCCGCGCCGCGGCGGATAAAATCCGTCAGGCGGGCGGAACGGTTGTGGAGCTGGAAGCGGCTGGGAAGAGCGACAGCCGGACTCGTGCCGATTCCGGCGCGATATCGCCGTAATTTTTCAATGTGGGCGGACACGAAGCCTTTTGAAAGACGGCGCTGGACGAGTTCCCGCCCGCGCACCCTATAAATCAGACGAGTTTTCCATGGCGGCAACACCGGCAAGCACAATGGCAGGCCAGCCAGATCTCGCAAAGCGTCTCGGCTGGACGTTTTTTATTCTCTGTTGCTATCGCATCGGCGTGCATGTGCCTATTCCCGGCGTTGACGCCGCGGCGATCGCGGCCTTTTTTGAGAGCATGTCCGGCACCCTCTTCAGTCTTTTTGACATGTTTTCCGGCGGCGGTCTGAGCAATGTCTCCGTGTTCGCCCTCGGAGTAATGCCTTATATTTCCGCTTCCATCATCATGCAGCTTTTGCAGGTTGTAAGCCCCGACATCAAGCGCATGGCCAAGGAGGAAGGCCAGGCCGGGCGCAGGAAGATCACGCAGTACACGCGCTATCTCACCGTACTGATCACCCTGGTGCAGGGCCTCGGCATCGCCGTGGGCCTTGAAAACATGACGAGTCCCGCCGGAACGCCGGTCGTTCTGACTCCGGGTTTGCATTTCCGTCTTGTGACCATGATGACGTTCACTGGGGGGGCAATGCTTGTCATGTGGCTTGGCGAGCAGATTACCGAACGGGGTATCGGCAACGGCATATCCCTGATCATTTTTTGCGGCATCGTGGTGGGCATTCCCCGCGGCGTCATCCAGTCCTATGACCTGATTCAGGCTGGCGATCTGAATATATTCATGGCAGTGGTGCTTCTGGTCTTCATGGTGGCGGTGACCGTGGGCATCGTTTTTGTGGAACGCGCCCAGCGGCGCATACCCGTGAGCTACGCCAAGCGTCAGATCGGCAGGAAAATGTTCGGCGGGCAGAACACTCACCTGCCGCTCCGCCTGAATACCGCCGGGGTTATTCCGCCGATATTTGCCTCTTCTCTTCTGCTTTTCCCGGCAACCATAGGCCAGTTTTCCACCAATGAATACGTCAAGCGTGCGGCCGAGTTTTTTTCGCCGCAGGGGCTGGCCTATAATATTCTTTATGTGGCTCTGATATTCTTCTTCTGCTATTTTTACACCGCGATCATTTTTGACCCCAAGGACATGTCGGAAAACCTGAAAAAGGCCGGCGGCTTTATTCCCGGCATCAGGCCGGGGGATAAAACGCAGCAGTACATTGACGCTGTGCTTTCCCGCCTCACCCTCTCCGGCGCGGTGTATATTTCCCTTGTGTCGTTGCTCCCCATGTTTCTGATAGGCAATTTTAACGTCCCCTTCTATTTCGGCGGCACCAGTTTGCTCATACTCGTCGGCGTGGCGATGGACTTTATGAATCAGGTGGAATCGCACATGATTTCCAGCCAGTATCAGGGGCTCATGCACAAGGCGCGCAAGACCGGGAAAGCGTGACTGATTGAACCTTGACTGACCGTGTTTTTGAGGGCGATATCCCGGATATGAAAAAATTTCAGGGCGTCTACATAAAAAACGAGCGTGAAATTGCCTGCCTTGCGGAAGCCAACCGCATAGTGGCTAATATTCTTGATGCCGTCGGCGACATAATCGCGCCCGATCTTGAAACCATGCGCATTGAAGAGCTCACCCTGGACATCTGCGTGAAACATAAGGTAAAGCCGGCTTTCCAGGGGTATTTCGGTTACCCTTACGCCGTATGCTGCTCAGTGAACGAGCAGGTGGTTCATGGTTTCCCTTCGGCCAGAAGGCTTGTGGAGGGAGATATAGTCAGCGTTGACGTGGGTGTTGTTTATGAAGGCTTTGTCGGTGATGCCGCTCGTACCTGGCCGGTCGGCAGGGTAAGCGATGAGGCTCAAAAACTCGTGCGGATTACGGAGGAAAGCCTTTACATCGGCATTGGCAAGGCCAGACCAGGCAATAATGTCTATGACATCGGCGCCGCGGTGCAGCAGTTTGTGGAATCCGCGGGTTTCAATGTCGTGCGGCGTTTTGTCGGGCACGGTGTTGGCGTCAGGATGCATGAAAAGCCGGAAGTCCCCAATTTTAAGCCCGCCTTCCGCGGCATCACCCTTCAACCCGGCATGGTTATCGCCATTGAACCGATGGTGACGGAAGGAACATATGAAGTGGATATTCTGGAGGACAAATGGACGGCTGTCACCCGTGACAGAAGGTTGGCAGCCCATTTTGAGCACAGTGTGGCCATAACGCACGGCGAACCCAGGATTTTGAGTATTTCCGACCGGGGCCTTGAGCGCCATGTAATTAACGCTTGACAAATCAAAGTAAAACTGGCAAAAATATCTGTTCTTACACTGAATTGCTTCGGCTGATGCCATTACTGGAGACAGGTATGAAAGTAAGACCGTCCGTCAAGAAAATGTGCCCAAATTGCAAGCTGATACGGCGCAGGGGTGTTCTTAGGGTTATTTGTGAAAACCCCCGGCACAAGCAGCGCCAGGGATAGGGCGGGAGTAAATCTGTGGCGAGAATAGCAGGTGTTGATTTGCCGCGCGGCAAGCGGGTGGACATTGCGCTCACCTATATTTACGGCATAGGCCGCTCCGCGGCCTTGAAAATTCTGGATACCACCGGCGTCAACTGGGAGAGGGGTATTGACGACCTCTCGGCTGACGAAGTCAACGAGATTCGCAAGGAACTCGAACAGCACTACAAGGTGGAGGGCGATTTACGCCGCGAAATTTCCGGCAGTATCAAACGGCTTATGGATATCGGTTGCTACCGCGGACTGCGCCACCGGCGCGGCTTGCCGGCGCGCGGCCAGCGCACCCACACCAATGCGCGTACCCGCAAGGGCCCGCGGCGCGGGGCTGTTGGCAAAAAGAAATAATTGATTGATGAGGGACAGCCAGATGGCAAGACCAAGAAAGGTGGCCAAAAAGAAGGAAAGAAAGAACGTGCCTGTCGGTTTGGTGCATATTCAGGCCTCGTTCAACAATACCATTATTACCTTTACCGATACGCGCGGAAATGCCGTTTCCTGGGCTTCTTCCGGGCAGAGCGGTTTCAAGGGATCGCGCAAGTCCACGCCTTTTGCCGCCCAGGTGGCGGCCGAAACGGCTGCGCGCAAAGCGCAGGACAACGGCATGCGCACAGTGGGCGTTTATGTCAGGGGGCCTGGTTCAGGTCGTGAGGCCGCCATGCGCGCCATCGCCTCGGCGGGTTTTCGTGTGGCCTTCATCCGGGATGTCACGCCCATCCCGCACAACGGTTGCCGCCCGCCGAAACGCCGGCGCGTCTGATTGGGTTTCAGGGACAATGCAGCATTGAAGAGGACAGTACATGGCCAAATATACCGAAGCCAAATGCCGTATTTGCCGTCGTGAGGGAGGCAAGCTTTTTTTGAAGGGTGATCGTTGTTTTACGGATAAATGCGGTTACGATCGTCGCCCCTATGCTCCCGGTCAGCACGGCAGGGCTCGTAAAAAGATGAGTGAATACGCCGTCCAACTGCGCGAAAAGCAGAAAACCCGTCGCGCTTACGGTCTGCTGGAGCGTCAGTTCCGCGGTTATTTTGAAAAAGCTGAAATGCAGAAGGGAGTTACCGGAGCAAATCTCCTCATTATGCTGGAGCGCCGTTTGGACAACGTGGTGTACCGTCTGGGTTTTGCCAATTCCCGCAACCAGGCGCGACAGCTTGTGCGTCACGGCATTTTTACCCTTAACGGGCGCAAGGTGAACATTCCCTCACTTCAGGTAAAAGTCGGGGATGTGGTTGCCGTACCGGAAAAACACCGCAAAATTCCTGTTCTCGCCGGATCCCAGGAAGTGATTGCCCGTCGCGGCTGCCCCGTTTGGCTGGAGTCCGCCGGCGTCGACTTCAAAGGGACCGTCAAGGCTTTGCCGCGACGTGACGACATTCAGTTCCCTGTCAATGAGCAGTTGATTGTTGAACTTTATTCGAAATAAGCGGGGGACGCATGCTTATCAAACAGGGCGAACGCCTTATCAATGCGCGCAACTGGTCCGAGCTCGTCAAGCCGGATCGCATTTTACGCGAAGAAGGGGCAACCGATGCTTCTCACGGCAAATTTGTCTGTGAGCCCTTGGAAAGAGGGTATGGAACCACCATCGGCAATGCCCTGCGGCGCGTTCTTCTGGCTTCCCTGCAGGGGGCTGCCTTTGTGGCTGTGAAAATTGCCGGCGTGCAACATGAGTTTACCACGGTCCACGGCGTGTTGGAAGATATAACCGATATAGTGCTCAATCTGAAGCAGGTGCGGCTGCGCATGGAGACAGACGCGCCCCAGCGTTTGACTCTGCGCGCCGCAGGCAAGGGTGTGGTGACAGCCGGCCAGATTGCCACAACGCACAATGTTGAAATTCTGAATTTAGGGCAGCACATCGCCACTCTGACGGAAGATGTTGTTTTGGAGATGGAGTTTGAGGCTCGCATGGGCAAGGGCTATGTGTCCGCCGATATGCACGAGGGGCTTTCTGACGAAATCGGCCTTGTTAAGCTTGACTCCAGTTTTTCTCCCGTGCGCAAGGTCGCCTACAGTGTTGAACAGGCCCGCGTGGGGCAGATGACAAACTATGACCGCCTGATACTGGATGTCTGGACCGACGGTTCGGTTACGCCGGAAGACGCCGTTGCCTACAGCGCGAAAATCATAAAGGATCAAATTTCCGTTTTTATCAATTTCGATGACCATGTCCCCGGGGAGCGCGGAGCGTGCGGTTCTGACGGCAGCGATTGGAATGAGGCCCTTTTCAAGCATATTGACGATTTGGAGCTGTCGGTACGCGCCACAAACTGCCTGCGCAGCGCCAATATTGCCTTTGTGGGCGAGCTTGTCCAGCGGTCTGAGGCAGAAATGCTCAGAACAAAGAATTTTGGCCGTAAATCATTGGATGAAATCAAGGGAGTACTTTTGAACCTCGGTCTTGATTTTGAAATGAAACTTGACGGCTTTGACAAGAAATATCAGGAATGGAAAAGAGAGCAGCAAAATGAGGCATAGCAATTCCGGCAGGAAGTTTTCGCGTAGCCCCGCCCACCGTAAGGCGCTGATGCAGAATTTGGCCAAGGCCCTGCTGATTCATGGCAGGATCCGCACCACGGAAATGAAGGCCAAGGATTTGCGCCGGGTGGTTGAGCCGCTGATTTCCCTCGCCAAACGCAATGACCTCCACTCCAGACGTCAGGCCTTTCGCGCTCTGAACGACCATGCGCTTGTGAAACGTCTTTTTGACGAGATAGGCCCAGTTTTTGCCGGCGTGCCGGGCGGCTACACCCGGATTTTGAAACTGTCCATGCCGCGCAGGGGAGACAATGCTCCTATGGTCATCATTGAGTTTTCCCGCGCGGCCGATGCGGAGGCCAAGGTTGCCGGCAAAGTCAAAAAGGCCGGGGGTGCCGATGCGGACGCCTCGGGCGAAAAAGTCGGCATCCGGTAATTTTTTTTCGTTGTGACAGCAAGAAAGGGGCCTGCGGCCCTTTTTTATTGTTAAATTTCGTCATCGGCCCAGAGCTTCCCTGCTTTCGGGCGTCAGGCCCTTAAGACTGGCAAAAAGTTTGTCCCCGCCCAAGTGTTCAGGGTCTTGAACGATGATAATCAGGACATGCTTTGGCGTGGCATTGACCCGGGTCACGGCGGGAGCCTTGAAACCCTGCGTCCGGGGCTCGCCGCTGAATGTCCAGAAATTTCCCTCCTGACAGGGAGTTGTGCTGTTCTCCTGCATGGAGGCCAGTTTTCCGGCGATTTCTGCCGGACTGTCCCGCAGGGGAGGGAGAAGAAAAACGCTCACCACTCCCTTGATGTTTTCCCCCGCCTCGTCGTGTTTTTTGAAAACAAGCATATATTCGTTGCCCTTTTCACCTGTAAAACCGCTAGTTTCTTCGCCATCCCAGCC
>JAISXC010000174.1 GCA_031270875.1 Desulfovibrio sp. | reverse complement strand
ATGATCACCATTGTCATCGCCGACCTGCTCATGTCAACGGACAACATTCTGGCCGTGGCGGGCGCTTCCAAAGGCAACCTCGGTCTGCTCATCTTCGGCCTGGCGCTCAGCATTCCCTTCGTTGTCTTTTCCTCCAGACTGCTCTCCGACCTCATGGAGCGCTACCCCGTCATCATCACCATCGGCGCGGCGGTGCTGGGCAAGGTGGGCGGTGAAATGATCGTCACCGACCCGTTCATGCACACGGTGCTGCCGCAGACGCCCGCGATCGAATACGGCGCCATGATCATCTGCGCCATAGGCGTACTTGTGGCTGCCCGGATATGCAGTAAGATCAGGCGCGGGCGCCTTGCCAAAAATAACGCCAACTAAGGATTTTTCCACATGCCTTCCGGCGTCCCACGCCGGAAGGCATGTTCAGTGACGGAAAACCGTTGTCGGAGACGCTGCAAATGAATTCGCTTCATTCCCTTCATTCCGTTGACGAACTGCGCGCGCTCGCCCGGGGCGCTCTCAGAGCGGCGCGGATTCCGGAGGCCGTGGCTGCCGTTGTGACAGAAGCCTTGCTGTTGGCGGAATTGGACGGCGTCCCCTCGCACGGCCTCTCCCGTCTTCCCTTTTACGCCGATCAGGCCCTGTCCGGCAAGGTTCAGGCCGAGGCCACGCCGCTGGTGACAAATCCCAGACCGGCGGTGGTTCTGGCGGACGCGGGCAACGGATTCGCCTTTCCGGCGATACACGCCGGACTTGAGGCGGCATTCGCGCGGGCGGAGGATGAGGGAATATGTTCGCTGGCCGTCAGGCGTTCGCACCACTGCGGCGTTCTGGGCCACCATGTGGAAAAAATTGCCGAAAGAGGACTTGTGGGTTTTGCCTGCGCGAATACCCCGGCCGCCATCGCTCCGTGGGGAGGGCGCAAAGGAGTTTTCGGCACAAATCCCCTGGCTTTTGCCTGCCCACGCGCGCGGGATGAGCCTGTTGTGATGGATCTCTCCCTGAGTGTAGCGGCGCGGGGAAAAATTATGCTGGCAAAACAGCGCGGGGAAAAGATACCGCCCGGCTGGGCTCTTGATGCGCAAGGGCGCGAAACGACGGAGCCGGAAGCCGCGCTTCGGGGCACCATGTTGCCTCTGGGCGGGGCCAAGGGCGCGGCGCTCGCTCTGATGGTGGAATTGCTGGCGGCCACGCTCAGCGGGGCGAATCACGCTTCCGAGGCAAGCTCTTTTTTTGAGGCCCAGGGTTCTCCGCCCGGCGTGGGACAATTTTTTTTACTTATTGACCCCAAAGCCTTCAATGCCGAATTCCCCAGGCGAGTTGAAGCGCTCTGCGCCGATATTCTGGAGCAGGAAAACACTCGTCTGCCCGGCGCGCGCCGTCGGGAACAGCGGCGAAAGCGCCTCAGGGAGGGCGTATGCCTGCCGGAAAGCCTGCTGGCGGAATTGCGCCGCCGCGCCGGGCTGTGCGTCTGACGCCGGCGCGGGCGCTTCGCCTTGCGGTAGGCCGCTTATATAATGAGATTACGCGCAATACTGTATATCCGCATGATTCAAACCAACCTCGGGCATCGGAAGCATTGACGGTGTTCAGGGCTGTTGCGGTGGCGGCAACCAATACGGGCGCGGCCATAAAGGCGTGTCATGTTGGTTTTGAGCCCTGGCCTCATCCAGAAAAACCAAGCGGCGAGAAGCCACCACGGCCTGAACTCGCTGCCACTCCTCAAATTTCAGCAAGTTGTCGCCCGCCGGCTGTCCCAGATGCACAGGCATTCACGGCGATGGAACAAATTTCAGGTGTTGCTGTCTTCATGAAGATACGCTATAGCATTTTACGCTTGAGATTCTCGCAAAACGAATTCACTTCGCCGCAAGCGGTAATCTCAAACGCAATATGCTCTAAACGGCGGGGGCCAGAGTCAGCCCCATCTCCACCGGCAGGCCGCACATCAGGTTGGCGTTGGCAATCGCCTGGCCAGCGGCGCCGCGGCAGAGGTTGTCAATGGCCGAGAGCACGATCAGACGTCCGGTGCGCTGATCCGTGACAACGCCGATGTCGCAAAACATGCCGCCCCGGACGAAACGGGTTTCCGGCAGGGTTCCCGGGGGCAGCACACGCACCCAGCGGCTGCCCTCCCATGTCTTGCTGAAAGCCGCATGGACCTCATCGGCGCTCACGCGCGGGTATTTGAGGCTTGCGTATATGGTGGCAAGTATGCCCCGGTTCATGGGAACAAGGTGGGGATTGAAGGAAAGCCGCACATCCCGTCCGGCAAGAAGGGAGATTTCCTGCTCGATCTCCGGCGTATGGCGATGACGCGGCAGGCCGTAGGCGCGGAAAGTGTCCGACACTTCGCAGAACAGCGTCTCCACGGCGGACTTGCGCCCGGCGCCGCTTGCGCCGGATTTGGCGTCAATGACGATTCCCCCGGTTTCTATGAGGTCATTTTTCAGCGCCGCATACAGACCTAAAATGGAGCAGGTGGGGTAGCAGCCGGGATTGGCCACAAGACGCGCGCCGGCGATTTGCTCCGCATAGAGCTCCGGAATGCCGTACACGGCTTCCCTGAGTAAATCCTGGGCGTGATGCGGACGGCTGTACCATTCTTCGTAGGTTTTCCGGCTGCGCAGACGAAAATCAGCCGAAAAATCAACAACTTTTGTTCCAGCGGCAAGCAGAGGTACAGCCATGCCCATGGCCGTGCCCGCCGGCACGGCCAGAAAAATGATATCGCAGCTTGCCGCGGCTTTTTCCGGTTCGAAAACACTGATCACGACATCAGCGCCGGGCATTTTTTCCAGAAAGGGGTAAAATCCTCCCAGGCGTTTGCCCTCCTCGGCGCGCGAACAGGCCATGACAAGACGCAAGGCCGGATGTCCCGCCAAAAGCCGCGCCGCTTCCATGCCGGCGTAGCCGGTTATGCCCACCAGGCCCACTCGGTATGTTTTCACGGTTTTCCCGAAAGTATCACATATTTCAAACGCAATTCGTACAAAATGCCCTCCAGCAGACGGCGTTCCTGCTCGTCCAGACCGGCTTCCGTCTTGCGGCGCAGCATTTCCAGCACGTCAATGCTGTGCTTTGCCAGCGGGAGATTTTTCTCCACGCGGCCACTTTCCGGCAGGGGGACTTCCCCCAGCTGCGCCAGAGCCGAGGACGCCAAGGAAAGTATGAACGTGGAAAAGCTGACTTCCGGCAGCGGCGTTGCTCCGGACCCGCTGCTGGCGCTGTGATTTTGCATCATGACGGAATCCTCGTCTGTTTCCGTGCATTCTGGATGCGCAAGGCGCGCGGAGAGCGCTTGCGTCTTTGGGGTCAAGCCCTCTTTCCGGCAACGAATCGCCGTCAGGGGTGGACCGTCAGGGGTTTCGCAGGATAATGCCGTGTCACAGAAGTTACACATACGGAAGGGCAAGTCAAGAAGATCGGGCCGCGAATCCACAGGGCGAACCCGCGCATCTGCATTGACACCGGACCGTATCCGCTTATCATGTCCGCATGACGCTTCCGGCGCGCATTTCGCGAAAACTTCTCCCCTACCTTGCCACCTTTGTTTCTTTCAACGCCATTCAGGCAACGCAGCTTCTCCTGCCCATGCTGGCGCTGCCTTGGCTCGCCCGCGCCCTCGGACCGGAGGCTTACGGCCTCTGCCTGTATATGGGCGTTGTCAGCGGCATCGTTACTCTGGTCATGGACTGGGGCTTCCCTTTTGGAGGCACAAGGGATGTGGCCATGAACCGCGGGCGTGAAGAAACGCTGGGCAGGATCCTGGCAGATGCGCTCTCCGCCAAGGCGCTGCTGGCGGCATGCTGTCTTCTGGTCTGTCTTCTCATCTCCCCGTTTGTTCCGCATGCCCTGACTCATCCCGGCGCGTACGCCCTGGCCGTTCTGGCCGGTATCGGCCGGGGCATGAACCCCACCTGGTTCCTTCAGGGCCTTGGGCGGGGGATGCGCCGCATGGCCGTCTGGGATATGGCATCCAGCGCCCTTGTGGTGCTGCTCACCATTGTCTGCGTGCGTGAAGCCGCGTACTGGCCCACCTACCTGCTGCTGCTGGCCCTTGTCAAGGGAGGCGCGTATCTTTTGCTCACAGCCCGGCAGCTGGGGCAATATACGCATGCGGCCTTCACTCTGCGGCGGGGCTGGGGAGCGCTGACACGCCACAAAACGTTTTTTGCCGGGAACTTGTCGTCATTGGCCTGCAACAGGGGAGCACAACTGATTTTGGGCTATTTCCTCCTCCCCTCCCAGATGGGCATGCTGATAACGGCGGACAAAATCGTACGCGCCGCGGTCAGTATAAACTATCCTCTGATGCAGACCATGTTTCCGGAAATCTGCATCATGGGCCGCGCGGAAGGGGGATTGACGGCGCGCCTGTTGCGTTTCACGCTTCTCGGCACAGCGATGGCAATGACCTGCTGCGCGGCCGCCCTCTGGCTTGCCGCGCCATGGCTGGCTGATTTTGTTCTGGGAAGTGCCTATACGGACGTCCCGCCCGTCCTGCGCGTCATGAGTTTCTTTATTCCCGTGCAGGCCTGCAATGATGTGCTGGCCGGGCAAATACTGATTCCCTTCGGGCATGAAAGGGTTCAGACACTTGTGAAGGCTGCCGTGGCTATCCTGAGCCTGCCGGCGGCGGCGCTGCTGGGGCGTTTTTACGGACTCGCCGGCGGGGCGTTTTTGCCGTTGCTGCTGCAGGGCTGCATTCTGCTGGGGCTGGTCTGGAGCGTTCTGCGCTATTGCCCGGAAATTCTTTCTCCCGGAGGGAAAAAGTGAATGCCCACCTGTGAAGTTTCCCCAGATAGAGTAGTCACGAGATTGAAGCCCATAAAAAGATACACCTGATATGAACAGCGGCCAAAAACGAGGCCGCATTTTTCGCGTATCGGTCGCTATGCCTCTCCATTGCTTCAGGTAAAGAAAGGCATTTTCCACCAAGTGACGGGCCTTATAAAGCCCTTTGTCATAATCGCGCCGTACACACCTGTTCTTTTTCGGCGGAATAACCGGCGTCATCCCCCGAAGTTTCGCCTGGTCAACGATTGCGTCAGAATCGTACCCGCGATCCGCCAAAAGATATTCCGCTTCAAATCCGTCAATCAGGGC
>JAISXC010000144.1 GCA_031270875.1 Desulfovibrio sp. | reverse complement strand
CGTGACCAATGACCCGATGGAGGCGCATTACATAGGCTTCAACTTGTGGGTAAAGGCTGTGGAGAAAGCGGGAACAACACGGGTGGACGAAGTTCTGAAAGTCATTGTCGGCCTTTCCGCGCCGAATCTGACCGGAGGCATGGCCAAGGTGCTGCCCAATCACCATATCACAAAACCTGTCTATATCGGTGAAATCCAGGAAGACGGCCAGTTTCAGGTCGTCTGGGAAACTCCCGGGGAAGTGCCGGGAGACGCATGGTCCGATTTTCTGCCGGAATCCAAAAATCTGGAAGCCGACTGGACGGCTCCAATAAACTGCGGCAACTACAGCACTGTTACCAAAAAGTGCGGCGGCGCCCCCAAATAGCGGACCGACGGCGCGCGGCGCATTCTTTCATGGGGCGCGAACACTGTCCGGAGAAATGTCATGTCGCTTCTGACCCGTGCCTTGGGCGCGCTCTGCCTGCTGGCGTACTTTTCAGGACCGGCCATGGCAAAGGGGATCGCCCTTTCACCCGAGGGGCTTGAATCGCTGCGCAGCGCCAAGGTCGCGGAGAGAAACCGGGCGCTGGAAGAGTTGTTCGCCAACCCTGCCGACGGGGCGACGGGGCTGCTCATGGCGTTGCAGGCCGGAACCCTGTATGTCACGCGGGACGGCGGCGATCTGCTGGCGCTGGATGAAGACGCGGGGACGGCAACATCCGTCATTCGCGGCGTTGTTCTGCCCCTGCCCGACAAGGGCGCTCTTCGCCGTGTGGGCACAAGCACGGCCCAGCGCGATCGAATCATGGCGATGTTGGATCTGCGGCTTCTGCGTCATCCTGACAGCGCTTTGCGGCGCAAGGCGGCCGCCGGCCTGCTGGACAGGCCCATAACGGCGGAGAGGCCGCAGCTTCTCGCTCTGCGGGATGTTGAAACGGACGCCGAGACGCGGCGGCACCTTGATCTGGCCCTGGCCCTTCTGACCGCGCGGGGTGCCGCGGCTTCCTCCAATCATCTGTTGCGGGCCGTGGCGCTCCTGCGCGACAGCGGGCTGCCGGCGGCGAAAACCGCCCTTGAAGCCCTGAAAGCGGCAACAGCCGACAAAAATGTGCTCGGGGCCATCTCGGAAGCGCTTGAACACAAAAGGCTCGTCGCGGATTGGACGGCGATGCTGGAAACTCTGTTTTTCGGCCTCTCCCTCGGCTCCGTGCTGATTCTGACATCCATCGGTCTCGCGGTCACCTTTGGCGTGATGGGTGTCATCAACATGGCGCACGGCGAGCTTGTCATGCTCGGCGCATATACGGTCTGGGGTTTGCAGCAGGCTTTGCCCGGCCAGCCCGGGGCCGCTCTACTGCTTTCCGTCCCCGCCGCGTTTCTCGTTTCCGGCGGCATCGGCATTTTGCTGGAGCGCATCGTCATACGCCATCTTTACGGCAGACCGCTGGAAACGCTGCTGGCCACCTTCGGCGTCAGCCTTGTGCTGCAGCAGGCCGTGCGCACGCTGATTTCCCCACAAAACAGGGCGGTTGTCGGCCCTGACTTCATGAGCGGCATGTGGCGGATAACCGGCAACCTGAGCCTGACCTGCAACAGAATATATATTCTTTGCTTCTGTCTGGGTGTTTTTGCCCTGATTTACGTCATCATGCACAAAACGCGCCTGGGCCTGGAAGTCCGCGCCGTGACGCAGAACAGGGCCATTGCGAAAGCTCTGGGCGTCAGGGCCTCACGCGTGGACACCCTGACCTTCGCCCTCGGATCGGGGGTGGCCGGCATGGCCGGGGTCGCCTTGAGCCAGCTGACAAATGTCGGCCCCAATCTCGGGCAAAGTTATATTGTGGATTCATTCATGGTGGTTGTTTTCGGCGGCGTCGGCAACTTGTGGGGAACCCTCAGCGGTGGTCTCATTCTGGGGCTTGCCAACAAGGTTCTGGAACCGGTGAGCGGCGCAATGCTGGCAAAAATCATTATCCTGGCCGGACTCATTCTTTTCATGCAGGCCCGACCCAAGGGGTTATTCCCGCAGCGCGGCCGCGCCGTGGAGGACTGACATGGAACGAGAGCGCGTTTTCAATGCCGAAACAAATTGTCTTGTGGGGGGTACGCTTGTTTTCACTGTTTTGATTGTCCTGTGTTCTCTGCTTCCCGCATCCTCTCCCCTGTTCGTGAGCGGGTATGTGACCAGCCTGCTGGGAAAATACCTCTGTTTTGCCGTGCTGGCCCTGTCCATCGACATCGCATGGGGGTATCTCGGCATTCTGAGCCTCGGGCACGGGGCTTTTTTCGGCATGGGCGGTTATGTCATGGGCATGTATCTGATGCGCCAGATCGGCGGGCAGGGCGTCTATGCCAATCCGGAGCTGCCGGATTTCATGGTTTTTCTCAACTGGAAAGAATTGCCCTGGTATTGGTGGGGTTCCGACAATTTCATCTTTGTCTGCCTGCTCGTGCCGCTTGTGCCGGGGCTCGCCGCGATGGTCTTCGGCTGGCCCGCCTTCAGATCGCGCGTATCAGGCGTATATTTGTCCATAATTACCCAGGCCATGACCTTTGCGCTCATGCTGGCTTTTTTTCGCAATGAAATGGGATTCGGCGGCAACAACGGTCTGACGGACTTCAAAACCCTGCTCGGCGTAAGTTTGCAGTCAAAAGGCATGATCGCGGGGCTTTTCGCGGCGTCGTCGCTGGCTTTGGTTTTCGCCTACGTTTTTTGCCGCCTCGTGACAACCTCGAAACTCGGCCGTGTCTTTGTCGCCGTCCGGGACGCCGAAAGCCGCGCCCGCTTTATCGGCTACAGGGTGGAGTGCGTCAAGCTGGCGGCTTTCGTCTGTTCCGCCGTCATCGCCGGCATAGGGGGCGCGCTCTATGTGCCGCAGGTGGGCATTATCAACCCCAATGTTTTTCAGCCCCTGTTTTCCGTGGAAATGGTGGTCTGCGTTGC
>JAISXC010000143.1 GCA_031270875.1 Desulfovibrio sp. | reverse complement strand
CTGGGCCTGTGAGGTGGCGCAGATGGACATACCCCAGGCCGTTGCCGTGGCCGTGGTGGCCTTTATCGCCGTGTTGCCGGAATACGCCGTGGACATGTATTTTACCTGGATGGCGGGGCGGAATCCGGAAAGCGCGCACGCCCATTACGCCCTTGCCAACATGACCGGTTCAAACCGGCTTTTGATAGGCCTTGGCTGGTCGGCCGTCGTGCTCGTTTTCACTAGGCGATTCCGTTCCGCCGTGACCCTGGGGGACAACAAACGCACGGATGTGCTTTTTCTGGGCATGGCTACCCTCTATGCGCTTCTGATACCGCTCAAGGGTTCCCTTACCCTGCTTGACGGCGTGATCTTTCTGGGCGTTTACGTCTGGTATATATGCATCATCTGCCGCCGTCCCGTGGAAGAGCAAACCCCTGAAGGCCCGGCGGCCGCGCTGGCGCGACTGCCAAAAAAACGGCGCCTTTCATCAACCGGGGGCCTCTTCTGTCTCGCGGCCCTGGTGATTTTGTGCAATGCCGGGCCGTTCAGCGAAAATCTGGTGGCCAGCGGCAAGGTGCTCGGCCTGAACGAGTTTTTGCTGGTGCAATGGCTTGCGCCCATCGCATCGGAAGCTCCGGAATTCATCATTGCCCTGATGTTCGCTTTTCGCGGTAACGCCGGTCTTGCCCTGGGCAGTCTGCTTTCTTCCGAGTTCAACCAGTGGACCCTGCTTGTGGGGATGATTCCGGGCATGTATGCCGTCTCCTCGGGCGGCCTGGCATCCATGAACCTGGACAGCCACCAGCTTCAGGAAATACTGCTCACGGCCGGTCAATCCATTTTTGCCGTGACGCTGCTTGCGGACATGCGTCTCGGCGTGCGCGACGCCTTCTGGCTGCTTCTGCTCTTTGCGGCTCAGCTTCTCTCCCCCCTCTATGACAGGCAAGTTGAAATCCTGTTGGGACTGCCGCGCGACCCCTTGCGTCTGCATGCCTTTTATGCTTGGATTTATTTGGGTCTGGCGGCGTTTTTGCTGCTCAAAAACAGGCGGCCGGTCTGGAAACTGCGTGCCGGTTTCAGGGTTTGATTTCAATTCCCGCGATCTGTGCCGCCTGGAACCGGAACGCGCGGGACAATCGCGGCGGGCTCTGCCGCGGGCTTTGGCAAAAATTTGGAAGACTCTTGTTGTTGGAGCGTGTATGCCGCGAATCAGCCGTTTTGCCGCCTCGGAAATCCGTAAATTCGGAAAAGGGCTTTTGTCCTGCGCGCTTGTGGCCGCTCTGGCCGAACTCCTGATGTGGGGCCAGCCCGCGGCCGTGCCCTTGCTGGGTTTGTCGGGCCAGATCGCCTCCGGCGATTCCCTGGGCAAAACGTCCGGCAAACTCCGCGTTACGGATCACGCCGTCCGCCGGACAAAACAGCACGGCAGGCTGGCCATTGACGTCAGCCTCAATTACCCCGCCCTGGAATGTGCGGGCATCGACGCCGACATCCAGCGAAGGGTCATGGGCATTGTCGGCGCTTTTGAGGAAAACCTGGCCGACGCCTTGCCGGGCGGCGATGAAGACCAGACAAAGGAAGAACAGCAGAGCTTCGCCCTGCACGGCTCCTACACGGTTACGCGGCCGTCGCCCGCCGCCGTCAGCCTGACTTTCGAGTTGTGGACATATACCGGCGGAGCTCACGGCAATCTGGATATTATTACCTTGAACTACAGTCTCCTGACCGGACAGCGTCTGGAACTGGTCGACCTGTTCAATGACCCCGACGAAGCTCTCAGGCTCATGTCGGCCTGGTCATTTCAGGTTCTTTCCCGTCGTCTCCCGTTTTCCGGAGCGTGGGCGCTGCAGATGCTCAAGGACGGAACGATCCCTGACGCGCGGAATTTTTCCAGCCTTACCCTTACGGCGGAAGGCATTGTCATTCAATTTCAGCCTTATCAGGTGGCCCCTTGGGCAGCCGGCGCGCAGGCGGTGGAAATACCTCTTGAGAAACTGGCGCCAGCCGGGCCTCTGTCCATTATCTGGGGGAAATAGCCGGCATCCGCAAAACCGCCGTCAGCGTTTGCCGTTTTCTGTAGGAGCATCCACATAAAACCAGAAAAGCGCGCCCAATTCCAAAGGGCGCGGCGCGCCGTCCGGCCCTTTGAGAGGGTCTCCCGGCGTCAGCGCCATGCAGCACCACCAGCCGGGCTGGTTGACCACAAAGGCGAACTGCCCGGCCGCATCGGATATGGAGGCCAATTCCTCGTGCCAGCGGGTGGGCGCGACGCTTTTGTTCGTGTTGACGCGGGCAAGACGCACGGCCGCTCCGCGCAACGGCTCCCCGTTCAGCAGCGCGCGGCCGGAAAAGAGCGCGGGCGCCGTCAGCCCGAAAGGCCGGACAAGGGGCTGTATCTCAAAACGCTGGCCTGCCGGTGTATCCCAGCCGCGCTCCACACCGTAAACGGGCAGCATTGTCTTGACATAATGCTGGACGAAACGGTCGCGCCGGACGTCCCACCAGGGACGGGAATCAATGCTGAACTGATACAGGCCCGGTTTGTCCAAGGCCACATTGGCCGCCCAGGCCTTCTTGTCAAGATAGCGGATTTCCTCCAGATCGCCCAGCAAATCCAAACGCTCTCCCCGCAAAACACCGTTGCTGACGGGCATGGTATCGTCATAGCGCAGCACCGCGAAAAGTTCCGGCATGTCCATTACAAGGCAGTTCAAGGTAAAAGGCTGCATCCTGGTGATCAGGAGGTCAACCTCCTCGCCGATACCGGCGGGTCCGTTTTCCGCCTTTTGCGCGGCGGGCGTTTCTCCGGCCGCCTTCTGTCCGACGTTTTTTGCGTCCGGAGCGGGTTGCGCCTTGCCGTCCCTGCCGGGCGCGGTTTTATCCCGCGCCGTTCCCGCTTTGGCCGGTTCAATGGCCGGCGCGTCCACGACCGCGCGATCCGGCACAAGCAGGGTCACCTGGGCCTGCGCGGCGCAAGCCGCGCCCAGCGCGGCGCACAGAGCGAGCAGGCAGAAATGCTTTGGCGCGCGGCGCCGCATGACGGCAAAAAAGGATTGCAGCATAACATCCCCGAAAAGATTGGAGTATGCTAACAAAAAACCCGCCGCCTGTCAGCAGAAGAAACGGGGAAAAATCCGCTTATCAATGTTCGCGGGGCGGGTCCTGCGGCGTCCTCGCCACAATGAGGATCAGCGTTTCCCGCGCTCCTCCGTCGCGCAGAGCCCCGGCGGCCGCCCTCAGCGTCACGCCGGTGGTCATCACATCATCCACAAGCCACAAGGCAAGCCCCCTGACCTGCGACGCCGCTTCAAACATCTGCCTTGTATTGCGGCGGCGTTCCGCGGCGGAAAGGCCTGTCTGGGGAATATGGGGCGCCGTGCGGCGCAGCAGGTCCGCTCTCAGGGGGATGCCCGCATGCCTGTGCAGGATCCTGGCGATTTCGTGGGCCTGATTGAAGCCCCGCCGGCGCAAATATATCGGATGTTGCGGCACCGCCACCAAAGCGTCCGGCAGCGGCAGCCCGGTTGCGATTTTGAACAGGCAGGCGCCAAGCAGTGAGGCCATGGCAAACTCTCCGCCAAATTTAAGGCGCAGGAGCGCATTGCGGAGTTCTCCCTGATACCGGCCGTAAGCGGCAATGCCCTCCCACGGAGGCGGATTGCGCAGGCATTCTCCGCACAGAGTCGTTTCCGCGTCCAAAGGCAGAGCGCAACGGAGACAGCGGGGAGCGCCACAGGGGGTGAAAAGCGCGGCGCAGGCCGGACACAGCTGAGTCGCCGCATTATCGCGGGATTCCGGAGTAAAGGGGATAAGACAGTATGCGCAGCGCGTCTGGGAAAGACCGAGATTTCTCCGCAACCGGCGCAGGCTGTTCAGGAACATGCCGCTTGTCCTGACACTGCGCCCCAGCGGCGGCCCAGGTTTTCAATGGCCTTGCAAAGCGCCCTGCGCCGCAGGAGTTCGCCCGGCTCATCCAGGCCGCGCAGCAGCAGAGGTTTTTCCAGCGTGGCGTTGAATGTGCGGACAAAATAGGAAATGGTCAGCACGGCGCCCCTGAACAGGTTCCGGCCACGTTTTCTGCCCGCTGTCAGCGCTGTGATGACGGGGATATTGCGGGTCACTCCGTCAGGCAGGGAACTTTGTTCCCGCGCCGCCCAAAAACGCTGGCTTCTGTCAATGAGAGACTTGAAATGCGCGGGCAGCGCGTAAAAATAGATGGGCGCGGCAAGAAAGACCGCCGGGGCGTTGTGCAGCAGGGCAAAGAGTTCCTCCGCCCCGTCAGGCCTGTTGCCGGCGAGCGCGCAGGCGTGCGGCGGACGCGCGCAGGCCCGGCAGCCCGCGCAGGGAATGATGTCATATCGGCGCAACGGCACGGTGTGAACGTAAGATCCGCTCCGCAAGGCCCCCGCGGCGAAAATTTCCGCCACGGTGTCGCTGACGCCGCCCGCTCTGGGACTGCACTGGAGTATGAGCATATTGCGCGCGCGCCAAAATCACCGCGCGAACGTGCCGCAAAACGGATTGTTTTTGATCTCGTCGCCGATGTTTGTGGAAGGCCCGTGACCGGGAAACACTTTTGTCTCTTCCGGCAGGGCAAAAAGCTTTTCATGGATGGATCGCAGGAGGGTCGCGTGATCGCCGAGGGGGAAATCCGTGCGGCCGATGGAACGATAAAAAAGCGCATCTCCCGTAAAAACAGCCTGCTGCTCCGGAAAATACAGGGAGACGCCACCCGGCGTATGTCCGGGCGTTTCCAGAACTTCGCAGTCCATGCCCGCGAAGGAGCATTTGCCCAAAGGCATGGGTTTGCTCTCAAAGGAAGGAACCGGAGGGAATCCCCATATCCCGCCCTTGCCGGCTTCCGTTCCGGCCAGCACGCCATCGCCGGGGGGGGTGTATACGGGCGCGCCTGTGGCTTTGGCCAGCGCCGCCACGCCGTAGAGATGGTCAAAGTGGAGATGGGTCGCGCATATCGCCGCAAGCCGCACCTTGCGTTCGGCAAGCCAGACGAGCATTTCGTCCGGATCGCCGCCGACGTCCACGGCAACGGCCTCATTTTTGTCATGCATCAGGTAACTGTTGGTTTCCAGCGATCCGAGGGGAAAAACGGCAACGGGCATGGGGAATCCTTGTAATTTTTGTTGGATTGTCGCATGAAGGGGCGGTTTGCCGGTGCGTCGGCCCAGCATAGTACAGCTCCGGCGTTTTGCCAAGCATCCGTTATGGGCGTTTCAGCATTTGCGACCTGCAAAAATCTGAAAACCGGCATCCCGGCAGAAATTCAGCGTCACGGCAAACAGGAAAAAATTGGACGGGAAACCTCCAATCGTTGCTTCCCGTCCAATCAAGGAAAACAGTTTGTGAACGCTTTATCAGAAGGTGAATCTCAGTCCGAGGCTGAATTCGTTGGCATAGGGAGCCATGCCGATTTTTTGCTTTTGACCGAGTACTGTCTTTTCTGTTTCGGAATGGCTAAGTCCGACAAAACGATACGCCAGGTCAAGGGAAATGTTCTCATTGAAAGCATAAGCGCAGCCAAGACCGGCATTCCAGGCGAAAACTGTGCGCGTGTCGCTGAATGAGTCATCTATCGCGGGTAGCGCAGCATTCCAAGTGGAGTTCGATTCCAGTGAATAGCGGTTGTTGATAAAGCCCATGCCGATGCCCGCGCCGATGTACGGCGTAAATGCCGTGCTGTTGAGAAAATCCCAAAAGACATTCAGGAACAGGGTTTGCAGATTCCACTGGCCTCTGAGTTCGCCAACATTGACCCCTGCGATCTCGACGTCCCAAGATGTGTTCGCATTTGTGCGGATGGCGTACTCAACCTCCGCCCGAACCGGAATCTGGGACTGCGGATAAAAGTCGTAGCCGGCAAAGATGCCGCCGCCAATGGTGTTTTGGCTATAATTGTCTGCGGCGCGCGCAGCTTCTCCCGACCGGGAGAGATGCCCAGTGCTGAAAATTGAGTCGATGAACTTCAGGCCGCCATAAATTCCCTTGACTTCGGCCGCCGCCGGGACAGCGAGGACCACAACCAGCGTGCAGACCAGAAAAATGCGTCTGAACATGAAAATCCTCCTTTTCTGCATTTTCATTTGCTGAGGGTAAATGCCACCTTAAAACAATAACAAATTCTTACTGGACTAGATTTAAAAGTCAATAAAAAAAAGTTAAAGTCCTATCAATTTTATTTCCGTTCGTGGAATAATTTTTCCCGCATGAGAGAAAAGTATGTCTGATCACAATCTCGCTGAAATTGTGGGAAAAAATATTTCTGAACGTCGAAAAAAACTGGGAATCAGTCAGAAGGAGCTG
>JAISXC010000080.1 GCA_031270875.1 Desulfovibrio sp. | reverse complement strand
GACGGCCTGCGCGCGGCGCTTTCCGCCTTGCCCCGTCGCCTGGTGGACACGCCGGACCCCTGCGTTCTGGAGGACATGGACAGCCCGCGGGATTACACGCGTCTGCGCAGGCTGGCCCGGCGCCGCGCCGCGGAGCGATCCGCATGAAGGGAATCTGCCTCGTCCGGCACGGCGCGCTGCCGCCCAACCCGCAACGGCGGTTCATCGGTGCCTCGGATATTCCCTTGAGCGAAACCGGCAGAGAGCCGATCAGCGCGCTGGCTGTCGATTTGAACGATGCGCTGCGCGGCGGCGCGTTGGCGGCGATCTACTGCTCCGACCTGTCGCGCGGCAGGGAGAGCGCGGCCATTCTCTCCGCCTCCGCTCCGGGCGTGCCTCTGCTCCATGAGCCGGAATTACGCGAAATCTGCCTGGGGCAGTGGGAGGGGCGCACCCCGGCCGAGGTGGAACGCTGCTTCCCCGGCCAATACGCCGAGCGCGGGTGCAACATCGCTTCATTCCGCCCGCCGGACGGGGAAAGTTTCGCCATGCTCCGCCAGCGGGCGCTTGCGGCGCATGCCCGTATGCGCGCGCGTTTTCCCGGCGGGCTTTTGCTCGTCGTGGGGCACGCCGGCCTCAACAGAGTCCTGCTCGCCGAATACCTTGCCCTGCCGCTTCCGGACGCGCTCCTCATCCCGCAACCCTACGCCTGTCGGGCTTTTCTCGCCCGGTGGTAGCCGGAGAAAGACAATCCAATGTTCGCTCGGCACCTTGCATTTCAAACGGTATCGGATTACATTTTCGACCGCCTTCAAACAAATGCGGAACGGGAGCAAGGCCGCGCGATGCCCGACATCTACGCCCGAATACTTGAGCGGTTGCGTCAGGGGAAAGAATCGCTTCTTGTGACGACATTCCGTTCCGGCACGACGACGAAAACCCTGCATGAAGCGGACGCCCCCATCGGCGACAGTGAGCGCCGCCGTGAAGCCCTGCGCGTTGTCGAAGGCGATGACTGTCTCACCCTGGTGGAACGCTTCTTTCCCAAAGAGCGTCTCATCATTCTCGGCGCGGGCCATATAGCCCTTCCCCTCGCGAAAATGGGAAAAATGCTCCACTTTGAGACAGTCGTTTTTGACGACAGGCCGTCCTTTGCCAATCGGGAGCGGTTCCCCGACGCCGGCGACGTTGTCTGTGATTATTTTGACAACATGACGAACCGGATCGCCATTCATTCCGGGGACTTCGTGGCCATTGTCACCAGGGGGCACAAGTATGACCAGGATTGCCTGCGCGCCATTGTGTGTGGAGAAATGCCAAGCTATCTCGGCATGATAGGTTCAAAGCGGCGTGTGGGCATTGTTCTTCAGCAGTTGCGGGAGGAGGGCTGCGCGCCGGAAAAGCTGGCGCGTCTGCACGCGCCCATCGGTCTGGACATAGGGGCCGTCACCCCGGAAGAAATCGCCCTCGCCATTCTGGCGGAAATGGTGCGGGAACGGCGTAATCCGGCGGCAGCCAGGGATATGGGTCGTTGCGAGGCGACGGACATGGAGCTTTTGGAGTGGCTCGCCGAAAAACACGCGGAAAAGGCCGCCGTCGTGACGGTGCTCTCGGTCAGGGGGTCAGCCCCGAGAAACGCGGGGGCGAAGATGGCCGTCCTTGATGACGGCCGCGTTATCGGCAGCATCGGCGGCGGCTGCGTTGAGGCGGACGTCATACGGGACGCGCGGCGCATCCTCAACGAAGGAGGCTACCGCCGCAAGGTCGTGGACCTGACCGACGCGGCGGAAGAAAACGGCATGGTCTGCGGCGGCATCATGGACGTGCTCATTGAGGCGATGGCCTGAAATGCGCGAACGTGTCGGGCAAGCCCCGCGCAGTCAAAAATTTTACCACTGTGGAGACGCCATGACAAAAAAGACGGCCATGAAAACCATCCGGGTGGAGGAAGCCGTGGGCAGCGCGCTCTGCCACGACATCACACGTATCGTGCCGGGGGAGAGCAAGGGGCCGGTGTTCAGAAAAGGCCATGTCGTGCGGGTCGAGGATATTCCCCTGCTTCTGGATGTGGGCAAGGAACATCTCTATGTTTTCGAACCCGCGCCCGGTTCCGTGCATGAGGACGACGCGGCGCGCCGCATAGCCGCCGTCGCGGCCGGCGCGAATATCCGCCTGAGCGAACCGCGGGAAGGGCGCATCACCTTTTCCGCCGCCGTCAAGGGCCTCCTGAAAGTGGATGCGCCGAGGCTCGCCCGTATGAACAGCATCAGCGAAATCACCATGGCCACCCTGCATACGATGCAGATGGTGGAACAGGGACAGGATGTGGCCGGCACCCGGGTGATCCCGTTGCTCATTGCCGAGGAGAAGCTGCTGCGGGTGGAAAACCTCGTCAGCGCGCCGATCATTGATGTTTTGCCGCTGCGTTGCGCCCGCGTCGGGATAGTGACCACAGGCAGCGAAATTTTTCACGGCAGGATTGAAGACGCCTTCGGACCGGTGCTGCGCAAAAAATTTTCGGCGCTCGGCAGTGAGATTCTCGGCCAAAAGCTTACCGGCGATGATATCCACGTCACGGCGCGGGCCATAAACGATTTCATCGACAACGGGGCGGACATGGTGGTCGTGACCGGAGGCATGTCGGTGGATCCCGACGACCGCACCCCGGCAGCCATACGCGCCGCCGGAGCGAAGATTGTGCGCTACGGAGCGCCGGTGTATCCCGGAGCCATGTTTCTGCTCGGCTTTGTGGCCGCGGGACGGGGTGAAGTGCCGGTGCTCGGCCTGCCCGGCTGCGTCATGTTCCACAATGCCAGCATTTTCGAGCTTCTCGTGCCGCGTCT
>JAISXC010000026.1 GCA_031270875.1 Desulfovibrio sp. | reverse complement strand
GGGAAGATGATAGAGGACGGCTACTACATGATATTCGACGCCATCGGCCTTGGCCTGCAATACGCCAAGATGCTGGAGTTGTAGCGTACGCAATAGCTCCCGCCATGAGGTAGGCGGGGGAGCTGACGGAAAAGGAAGCCCCCTCTTTCGAGGGGGCTTATTGCTCTAATGAGTCAATTGTGAAAGGTACATCATCCATAACGAAAGCCCAAAAAACGCCATTGATTCTTCCACTGAAGCCCCTTGCGCGTATTAAATCGTGAAGCGCCTTAAAACTGGCACCAGTCGTCAAAACATCGTCAACTATGATTGCCTGTCTGTACTTATCCAGGTTGTAGCTTATCCATCTCCAGTTTGAGGCAATCTCATTGGGGTCTCTTAAGTTTCCGCCATGCAATGAATCTCTTGTCAAAATATTTTCGACCAACTCAACAGGGGAAATATTCTTCATCCTTTCGCATACACGCTCAACAACTTTTTTAACCCTGTCATCATACAGATCGTCATTTTTTGCTTTGCTCGGTGGAATCCATGTCATGTAGCATGGATTTTTCAGTCTTTTTACAAGGATTAATATATCTTCAGCAAACCGTTCTATAGCTCTATTTTTGTAATACAGTTGGGATTCAGGTGCATTTATGCCTTTTTTAAAGTTTAATATTAATTGGTTTGACTCGCTCTTTTGATACCCCGCGCCAGAAATGTAATGTCTAAAGTAAAAAACATGATGGCTGCTGTGGTCAAGATACCACCTTTCTCTTCCTGACCCATCCCACTTTGTCCATCTACACATTATGTATTCAGAATATTTTTAATATCACCCAACGTGTCTGCAATATATGCCCCTCGCGAGCGATATGTTTTGGGCCATTTAAGACTGTTATTTTCCATATTAGGTCTGAGAATAATTAGCTTTTTGTTAACGCGCATACATTCTCTCGCCTGCGTCAAGGTTCCGCTGGTATCGGAGGCTTCAACAATAATTGTCGCCTCACTCAACGCGGCCATGACTTTATTTCTTTCAGGGAAAAACAGTCTGTTTACTCGCCAATCTTGTTGAGCATATTTGTAGAACGGCACATGGGACAACAATAAATGCTCTTCGCCAATTATTTTGTGCAATTTGTCATTTTCTTTAGGATATACTCTATCTATCGGTGTCCCGATAACTCCAATAGTTTTTCCGCCGCTCTTAATAGCTGATTTGTGAGCAGTGGTGTCAACGCCGTGAGCTAGACCGGATACAATGGTATACCCTTCTTCACATAGCCCCTTTGATATAATTTCGGCAGCCCTTAATCCACGCTCTGATGCTTTTCTAGAGCCGACAATGGAAATGCACGGCGCCGATATGAGGCTCAGGTCCCCTTTATAGTACAGTAATGGCAATTCCAAAACTGACAAATTTTTGGGATAATCAATGGTTTCTCTAAGCAATACATCATATTTGAAAAAATTATTGGAATTAAAATAATCTGATACAGCAGAAAAAATTTGAGGACGGATACGATCTTGGAGGGAAGACGGGAGCTTCTTATTCAGTCGTTCAGAGAGTTCCTTCAAGCTGGTCCCGTCGAGCATTGCCCATAACGACTCATAGCAAAGAATTTCTTGCTTCGGGGCAATGGCATTTTCAAAAAAATCAATGCTTTCAACTGCTAAACTCATATAGAAAAGTTATCACAAGAAAAAATAAAACTCAATAGCGGTTTTTTGAGCGGTCAGTCGGCGACACGTTGTTACGGAATTCCATTCCCCCGGCCACACAAGCAGAGACACGCAACCGAAAAGAACTTCTTTTTCTGCCAGTTCATGTTTTGGTCAGCGATAACCACAAGGGGCGCAGTACGCTGGTTGCCGTTTATTGATACACACACTGCCGCCTTTTCTTTCCGCCCCTATTCCGACGCAACAAGGTCCGGTTGTGGAAATGCAACCGGACCTTGCCCTACAGGTGGAAACGTCTATTTTACCCGCGCGGCATGAATCGCGCCGGAAAGAGAACTGCCGGCAAGCGAGGTGTCCGTAAACGTCAGAGCGGCGGCGGCCACGCCACCGGTGGCTATTTCCGCATAAAAATACGGATTCGCCGCATCGCCGGTTTCAACGATGCAGACCATCCCCGCCTTGAATCCAAGGCCGACGAAGCTGAAACCCGACGGGGGCGTGTCCACAGTGAGCACGCCGGAGGTCACATCATATTCCAGCCCGCCGGGGGTGTGGTATTCAAACTGTCCGCCGACACCGTTGACCGTCAGGTTGAATTGCACCTGCACAAGGTCCGAACGCCCATAGGACTGCGGCGCATAGCCGCTTATGCCGACCATCCCGCAGGGGTCGTTGATAAGATCAAGCGCCCAGAAATGGTCATCCTTTTCGGTATAATAGTAAAACAGGTCATTGAACTGCGCGTTGTTCAGCGACAGAATGCGCAATTCCTCCTGCGCCTTGTCCCGCGCTATCATATAGCACGAGAATCGCGTGTCCGTATAGGAACGCGAGCCGGGTATCTTGCCGACAATCTTTTTGTCAAAGCTGTCATCGTTGATGGTGTCCGTTGTCCACCCCGGAAGCTGCGCATTGTTGAGCCCCATGACAATGAACTCGTTATCCGCGAACGGATGAATGACAATTCGCGTTTCCTGTCCTTTTACCTTGTCTGAATCGCATTGTGGCATCTGTGACATGATAGTCCTCCTTCTTTCTAGGCTGTAAAAAAGGTTATGACAACTTCCCAGGGTTGCTGGTCATCAGTGCGTACGGGACCGAAGATGGCCTCCCATGCGCATGTGAACGAATATCCACCGCCCTGTATCATGGCGTCCTCAAACAATTCGCGGCACCATGCGGCGAGATTGTTGACTTCGGAGATGTCTTCGGAAAAGCAATTGATTTGCCATTCCATTGTTGAGCCAGGGCATTGAATCGCCCCGATGCTGACATCGCTCACGATTGAGACAACGGCATGGGGATACCCCGCCCCCTGTTCCGCTTCGTAAACATAAAATCTATAGTCATCCCCAACGGCCAACGCTTTTGCGAAGTCGCTGTCGGGATTAGCGGTAATCTGGCTGTACACGGCCTCAAGAAGCGCGTTGCGTTTGCTGGTCATAGGCTATTCAAAGCCATGTTTATAGCCTCCATGCCCTCGGCCATGTGTTCATGCAGGGCGGGGCGTAAAAATGCGTGCCCCGCCCTGGACCCTCCGGACCTTCCTCTTACGCCAAGCTCTTCAAGAAAGGCATAATCGGTATTGTCGTTTCCTGCCGAAACATAACCGATTACGGCCTTCTTATCATACGTTGTGACAACGTAATATTCGATTGAATTTCTCAGTGTCCCTGGGTCACGCGCTGTGTATGGTTGCAGGGCGTGTGGACCGGTTTTATATGCTTCGCGCGGGTCACGCGGAGAGTTGACATCCACCACAAGCGGACGCTCTTTTCCAGTTTTTTCATCTTCAACCATAATGGGTTTTCCGTTTTTGTCCTTGAGAATTACCCATTTTGGAGGCCCACGTCGTTTGCCCCCCACATGGACTCTTTTTCGTGCCGAAGATGCTATTTTTTTCAACACGGGAGTCAATTCGAGTTCAATAGCGTCACGTAAATCTTGCGTTACTCCGTTTGGGTCATCCCATTCAATTACAACTCTGGCCTTGTCAGGAAGCCCAAAGGACACCTTTCTGGTCCGACCGGGGCGAAACTTGTCGTAATTTTCCCCGTACTTTCCCTTTTTTTTGGGGTCTGTAAAAGAACCTGTTCTTACCCAGTCCCCATCAAAGCCATCCGCATTCGGCATCCCTACACACCTCCCTGCTTCCATGTCGCGTGGATTTCCAGCATAACTCGGCGTCCGTCAGGGTCACGTATCGCGCCGATAGCAAGTTCACGCCCGTCCGCCACCCGAATTTTCATACTCGCGTCAATATCCTTGCGATAGCGAATGCGTATCCTGTAGCGGACCTCAGAGCTTTGCGCCGCCGCAAGCCGTCCCTCTTCGCCGCCAATGGTAACAACTTCCGCAAAAGTGGTTTTGTATTCCACCCATGTTTCGTTAAATGTTCCGTCCGGTTTCCGCGTCTTTTCCTTTTTGAAAAAAGTGGCGCGGGAATTCAACCGGGATGCGAGAAAGTAGTAGTCGGCCATGACAGAAAACCTATCTCGGCAGATACCAGGCGTCCAAAAGCGAATCGACGAAGTGACGAGGGAAGGGAATGGCGATTTTGCGCGTCGCGCTCGCCAAATCCTCACGCTGTTCAAACTTGCCGGCCACCTTGACCAGCAGCCATTGCGCCATATCCGATGGAAACTCGTCATCGGGCCATCCCGCCTGAAACGTCACTGTTACGTCCGTCCCTTGCGGCCACCCGGATTCTGGCCTCACTTCGGCGTAAGGCATCCCTCCTCCCCATTCCAGGGAAGACGGAAAGAAGAAAAACTCACTGAAGTCCATTTCCGTTCCGCCCGTGGCGACATATACAATGCTGGAAACTCCCGTGCAGGGGCTTTTGGGAATCATAATCGCCCCTGTGGGAAAAGAATTCAGTTTCCCCGTCCATCTACTGTTCTGCCACACGCGATTGGTTTCAAACTCGCCCTGCCGAATCGCCGCCCGCGCATACAACTCCAGTATTGAGTCATAGCTGTTGTCGTCTTCATCAATGCGGCAGTGAAGCCGCAACAACGACATGTCAAAGGGCAGCGATTCGGCAGGGCCGGTGCAGGACAGAATCACGATTACATGTCCTCGCCTTTGGCAAAGGCCGCATTCGGCGAATTCTTTCCATCGTCGGCGGTGACGGTAACGGCTTTCAACCGTTTATCGTTGTGGCGCTTTTCCGTCTTGTCGCTCAGATCGGAAGGCGGCGCCGAAGGTTCGGGCGGTGAAGGGATTTTTTCGTTCACGACAACCGCCTTGCGGCGGAATATCCAGTGCCGGGCTGTGGATTCGCCCACGTCATACGCTTTCCCCTTTTGGTACTGACGCTTAATGGTCCCATCCGCGTTTTTGACAACGCATTCCTCAAGAAACGTTATTTTCATGGCATGGTCCTTTTGTTTGTTGCCGCCCCGCGAATTACTTCACAGGGCGGCTTTTCGTTTTGCGATTATCAGTCTTCGGGGGGCGGCCCTTCGCGCTCGGCCAACGCCACAAAAGCGCTGTATTTCGTCACTCCGTCCCTCCCGGTTATCGGAGCACTCCACCAGGGCTTGCCGCCTATGCGCATGACAAAGCGGAAAGCCGTCACGTCATAGTCGAAGAACAGATGCATGGACACTTCCGCCCGCAAACCTGTTGACTTTGTAACTGTCATGTATTTGGTGGGGTCCATGAGAATGATGTCCCCTGGGCTGCCAAGGGCCGCCGCCGCCTCGGTAGCGACAATCGGGCGTCCAAGCAGCTTGGCGTAAGGCGAATCCGCCAAACCGCCGGGCGGCAGATACACCGGGACAGCGGTACCGGAACCGGGGAAGCTCATGGTCATAAGCTGCGTGGCCACGGACGGAGACACAATCCAGATGGCCTTGTTCTGTCCGCGACCATAGAGCGCCGCCCACATTTTCACGATATTCATAAAAATGATGGTGTCCGCTTCCTGGTCGTCTTCCCCGTCCACGGTCAGAAGCGCGGGAGAGGCCAGAACGCCCAAAGGCATACCGGTGCCGGTGCCGTTTATGATGGCGTTGTCAATCTTGAAGCCGATGTCCTCAGACACCTTGGAGGACAGAAAGCGTCCAAGCGCGGGAGCGTCTTCCAGAAGCTCCTCCGTTACGGCATGAAGAGAAGCGAGTTTTTCCAGCTTGACGGTTTCCTCGCCCAGAGCAACCTTTGTTTGCGCAATGGCCGATCCTTCACCGGTCCAGTTGGCATGTACCCCCGCCGTTCCCCAAGGCGTTGTCTCGTCTTTGGGGAAGGTAATCGAGTTGCTGGAGGAAGTCTGCTGGTCGGTAAAACCGAACAGAGGGCTTTCCACCAGCACCTTGCGCATGATTTCATCTCGAAAATCGGGGGGAACGGCAAAACCGCCGTCCGCGCTCACGCCTTCGCTGGAACTGGATGTGGGAGCTTGGGCCAGTCGCAGGCGCTGGTCGTACACACCGCCGCGAGCGGACGCGCGGCAGACGCAAGCCGCGAATTCACCGATGTTGTGAAAGCCGAAGCATCGACGCCCTGGACCGGCATCTTCAATGCGCGTGGCTGAAGCGATTCGGAGAGGACGCTGAGCGGCGTTCGGGACTCCGGCCTGATGCGCGTTGACCATAATCTGTCCGTCCTCAGGGGCAGGGGTTTCTCCAGGCGGGAGATGATCCGTCACTCGACCGTTACTTTTGTCCAGAACGGCGCCCTGCGCTTCCAGTCGCTCACGACGCAGCTTTTCGGCCTGCACT
This sequence comes from Desulfovibrio sp., assembly GCA_031270875.1. Next base: position 15,916 of record JAISXC010000026.1, on the reverse strand, counting down.
TCGTCAAACTCGTTCATCAGGTTGAAGATTTGCTTTTCCTCATCCGGCGAGGCGGCGCGCCCCTCGCTGTCCGCCACCTGCTGAATGCCCTTGGCCTGATTGTTCAGTTCAATCATCCGCAGCTCAAGGTCTTCAATGGTCACATCGGCGGCGAAATATTTTCCGCCTTCGGCCTGAATGTTTGCCAACAGGCCGGCATCAATAAACTTACTCATGGTTGTTTTCTCCTTACCTATGAGTTTTGCCCTGCCTTTTGGCAGCAGCGTTGTGCATATGAGCAATCGCCATGTCCATCGCGGCAAGGCGCGCGCGAAGCGCGACAGGCAACGGCATGGAGAATTGTTCCTTCACGGGATTGGGAATGTTCTTGTAATTGTAGCGAGAAAGGTCAAATTTCGCGGCTGCTTTTATGCTGTCTGTGATATTGTCAACAATACCTGCATTTGTTGCTTCAACCGCATCCATCCAGGTTTCCTCTTTCATCATGTCGAAAAACTCAGATGCAGATTTTTTGCCGTTTGACCTTTTGGTATAAACTTCAGCATACTTTTCGGACAGCATATCAAGCCTGTCCGCCTCTTTTCGGAGGTCATTCGCGTTACCGCAAACAAAAGACCATACTTCGTGAATCATTATGAAAGCATTTTCAGCCATGTTGATTTCGTTGCCGGCCATTGCGACAAGAGAAGCGGCAGACGCCGCCAGCCCTTCAATAAAAACGACAACATTGCCCTTGTACTGGATAAGCGTGTTGTAAATTGCGATACCGTCAAAGGCATTGCCGCCCGGTGAATTGATATGCACATTGAGGGTGTCAACCTTGAGGTTGCTGACTTCTTTTACAAAGTCTTTCGCCAGCACTCCTGTGCCCCAATGGTCACCGATCACATCGTAGATGTAGACATCGGCCTCGCTTTTTCCTTTACTGAATATCTTCAGAGACATCTTTTCTCTCCTCTTGCGTCTGCTCTTGCGGCGCTTCCTGCATTTTTCCGGCATTCTCCACTGTAGTCTGGTTGAGGGGCACAAGATGCTTGTCCCCGTGCGCTATCGGGGCCATATCCTCCAGATTGCGGACTTCGTTCACGCTGTAGACGCCGTTTTGCAGCATCTTGGTGTAATACTCGGCGCGGCTGGCGTTATCCCCGCGCAGCAGTCCGCGCATGTCCAGCTTGGTATAGACATCATCCCTGCGATTCCCCAAGAGCTTGTAATTTGCTTCTTCCTCAAGGGCGTGACACCAAGGATTGATGGCGTCATTCACAACTTCGATGGATTGATGCTCGATGTTGGAGAATGTCGCGCGCGACATGTCCGACAGCTTGTGCGGGGGAAGCCCGAACCAGCGGGCGATGTCCTCCACTGTGAAGCGGCGGCTTTCAAGGAATTGCAAATCTTCAGGCTTGAAGGTCAGCGGAGAGAATTTCATGTCTTCTTCCAAAACAATGGGCTTGCCGGCGTTGACATGCCCGCCGTAGCGTTCCACGAACTGATCCCGCAGGCGCGTCAACGCTTCGGGGCTCAACTGTTTGGGGTGCTCAAGCACGCCGCTTGGTATGGCTTGGTTCTGGTAGAGATTTGAGCCGAACTCTTCAGCCGCTATGCCCATGCCTATTGTCCTGGCGGCCAAACCAATGACGGAAAGGCCAACAATGCCGTCGCTTCCGATGTTCTTCAGATGGAAAGTGTCGGCATAGGGGAGATTGACAGCGGCGCCGGTCCCTTGCACGCGGCAAAACAGCTGTTTCGTGTCTTCATCCCGCATCACCGTGACGGTTGAAGGATGCAGGGGCCATAGCCAAACAGGAGTCCCCCGCAAGTTGCGCTCTATTTCCGCATAGCCGTTGCCCCAGATGAGAGCGTGGCTTACCAGAAGGCGCTTGAAGTCGAAGGGGGACATTTCCGGGTTCGGTCTCCGCCGCAGAATCTTGTGAACGGGGTCATTTTCTTTGGATTGATGGCCACGGAAGACTCCCCAGGGAAGAATGGCGACGGTTTGCGCAATGAAGGTGACGGCCCGGTAAACGGCGGACAGCGTAAGAGCGGTTTCGGGCGTGACCATGACGCCGGAGCGCCGGAACCACGGGATGCGAACAGTTCCGGGGTTGCCGGGGGCTGTGCCGCGCTTTGCGAAGAATTTGGCGATTCGCGCGAAGAATGTATTGACGTTTCTGGTTCGTTCCATACGTCCGGCGCCTAAAGTTGTATAAACCCGCGCGTCTCGTAAACGCTGGAGGAATTGTCATGGACCATAGCTCTCGACAAGGCCATAATCGCCGCGACAATGCCGTCTATTTTGTTTTCATTGCGCGACTTTGACGGATAGAACGCTTTGTTGCGCAAGTCTTTTCTGATAACATTGGATGCCTGCCAGCGGAGCAGGGAATTGCCGTCGTGAAGCAGCTTCCCCGACAGATAGAGAGCTTCGAATTCCTTCATCGGCTCAGAGATATAAAGAGGGGATTGATTGACTTCTATGCAGGGAAAATCGGCCCAAAGTCTGATTTCCTGCATCAGGTACTCGGCTTCACGCGGGTCATACGTCAATTCACGGATACGAAACATTTCCGCCGCCGCTCTCAAATCCTGCTCAAGATAGGCATAATCCGTTCGCGCTCCGGGCGTTACCGTCAAAAGGCCCTCGGCCGCCCATGCCTGATAATATTTGTTTTCGGGCAGATTCACCGTATCTTCCGGCAGATAGAACTTGCCGAACAGCGTATAGTTGCCGGGCAGGAATTCGGCGAAATCGTTCTGCTCCATCGTCCTGAAAAGAAACATCATGGCTGTCAGGTCAATCTTGCTGGCAAGGTCAATGCCTACCCAACAGAGTTGCCCCGCGAAGTCCTCAAACTTTATTTCCGGGCGGGCGCACTCATCCCATTTCGCCATGTTGATGAATCCCACGGCGGCATTTGACCAAATGTCGAGATGCTTGCACTTGTTGATGTTCTGCCGGTGCGCAAGTTGCATGGCGTCGCGGTATTTGCCGCGCAAATCGTCTTCCAGGGCGCTGACGCCGAAATTGGGGTTGGCTTTTTTCCATACGGAAAAATCTTTCCAGTCGTCTTTCGTGTCGATGGTATAAATAACGGCGAACAGTTCAGGGTTGTCCAAGCCGCCCTGTAAAACCTTGATCGCTTCCTCATGTTTGGCATAGCACGGGCCGGAAGAGTTTGATCCTGCTGTTGTGATGATCCACGTCAGGGGCTGCTCTCGGCTGGCCGTACCTGTTTTCATCGTGTCGTACAGGTTTGGAGTTGTGTGTTCATGGAATTCATCGATAATGGCGAAAGAAGGTTTGCCGCCGTCACCGGGGTCGCCGATCAGCGGCTCAAACTTGGAGCCGTTTGAAAGAAGGGAGATGTTTTTGGCCCCGACAGTCAGCCCAAAAGCCGAAAGATACTCCTCGTTCCAGAGAGCCATCTTTCGAGCAGCGGAGAAAGCCTCCCATGCCTGCTTTTCAGTGGACGCGCCGCAATACACTTCGGCGCCAAGTTCCCCGTCCGCGGTGAGCATGTAATGGCCCAAGGCTGCGGAATATTCCGATTTCCCTTGTTTCCTTGGGCATTCAATGTACGCTTCCCGGAATCGTCTTTTTTTGTTTGACCGTTTCATCCAGCCAAACACCGTAGCTGTTATGAATAGCTGCCAGGGCTGGAGCTGAATTTTCTGCCGCTGCCATTTGCCGCTGGTGAAGATCATCATCTCGACGAAGCAGCAAACACGTTCAGCTTTGGCCGGGTCGAAATAGTAGGGGTAATCGGGGTCATCCTGCTTTTTCAGGTCGTCAAGATGCCGTTTGCAGGCGAGCTTGACGTATTCGCAGGCGTCTATCGCACCGGACAAAATGCCATTGGCATAGGCCGTAGCCGATTCCACATGTGGGAACCGTCGTAGCTGATTTCGTTTTGCCGTAGCTGATTTTGCCGCTTGAGACATAGTGCCGCTATCATAAGACGAAGAAAAAGCGGCGCGTCAATGATGTTATGCCCCGTGTGGGGCATAAGTTGGCGTAGCTGATTTATTTTGCGGAGGGGGTGTAGCTGATTTACGCGGTTTTCTGGTTGCCGTTTGTCAGCGAATGAACAAGTCGAAGCTGTTTTTGCTCTGCTTCTTCATCTGCCCGACGCGCTGAATGGCTGATGGCGTAAGTCCGAACTCAACAATCCACAATCGCAACTCTTTCTGGACATCGCGCAGCATTTTGACTTTCGGGTTTGCCCTGATTTCAATTAAACCACGCGCCGTTTCCGATTCAAGCGTCCATCCTTCGGCGTCAACCGCCGCCTGCAAGTTTTCCATGTCCGACCATAGCAGCGCCGTAAGGCTCAAGGCATGGGCAAACGTCGCGCTGTCATTGCCCATGTCGGCGACTATCGCCTGAAGCGCCGTGAAAGCCTCGACCGCGCCCTGGTGTCGTTCTATGGCCGGTTGCGCCGTAGCTGTTTTTTCGTCCGGCGCGGGCGCGTCGGCGTTCATCCTTATCTTGCGCAATGTTCCCTTCAATGCCTTAACCGTGGCCGGAAGCGCTTTCCTTCCGCCGCGTCCGCGTTTTCCGCCTTTCGTCCCGCTCATTTCTTCCGTCCGTGCAAGCGTTCGTGGCAATCCCGGCAAAGCGGCAAAAGATTGTCCGGCGCATTGTTGAATTGGTTTTCGTCTTTGTGGTGAACAATTGTCGCCGGACGGATAAGACCGGCGGCCTTGCAAATCCGGCAAAGCGGATCGGCTTTTAGAGTTTGAACGCGCCGCCTTTGCCAATCCTTGCCGTAACCGCGTTCCTGCCGTGACGCATTGCCCGACCATCTGTTTTTTCTTTCTTCGGTCAATGCCTGATGCGCGTCGCAATAGCCATTGCGCTCGCTTGTGAGATTCCGACATCCGGGCTTGCGGCATGGCTTGACAACTTTTTCCATGCGTCCAGTATGCCGCATGAAAGCGGCGGAAAGTCAAGGTACCTGTTACCCGGCGGGGGAATATACCGGAAAGGGCAAAAGAAAAGGCCGGAACATGCCCGGCCTTTTCTTCATATTTTATGTGTGTCGTTATTGGCGTGCTTTACGTCCAAGAATGATTCCCGCCACTGTAACGGCTATGACCAGGATTCCTAGAAAAATCCAACCGCTCATGATTCCCCCCATATATTGTCAAGGATATGGCTCCCGATGACGGCAAGCAGTCCAACGGCAAGCCCTGCCACCATTTTTTCATCACCCTGGAATATTCCTACGGCCAGGCTTGCGACGCTGATTTTTTCCAGCCAATCGGCCGAGCGTCTGACAAACTGTTTTTTGTCCATGTCTCCTCCGTTCCACAAATAGCAACTGTTTTCAGCGTTGACAACATATTTCCGTGTCGATGCGGTTCCGCAATCCCGCAAAAACTGGAAATCGCGGCGCGTTCTTGTTGCCTGTCGGAAAATAGCGATAGCGGACAACGGCATTATCCGGAATAGCGCCATGCCAAAAACTGTCCCGTTCCTTTTTTGTAAATCCTGCCCCAAGGTTGAAAATGACGCCGTCAGAAAGATTACGCACTGTGAAAGCGCCGAGAGTAGCCTTCGGCGTTCCGTTTTCGCTATGTTGTTCCTCCTTTCCGATAATTTCCGCTTCGGCCTCTGCAAATCGCTTGACTTTAAGCAAAAAACCCTCCTTCAGCGTAGAGCGACCGAACTTGTATCCCGAATGCGGACCACGCAGCATTATCCCTTCATAACCTTCCGCCAAGGACTTTTCTTCAAATGCCGTCAGTTCAGGCAGGGAACCGACAAGATGCTGTCTGAGCAGAAAAACCCCATTTCCGCAAAAAGCATTCATTCTTTCTATGTGTTCCGCAAGCCATTCAGCATATGTGTTTGTCCTGTTCCAGGAGTCAAAGATGATGAAACTTGCTTCCGGTTCGCCATATTCCGACATAACGGCTTGCGTCTTGCGGAAAACATCCGGGGAATTGCGCTGACCAACAACAAGCTCGCCGTCAAATCCGTGCAAATGGCCGAACATGTCTTGTACAAACGCATTCAGAATCGGCTTTCCGGAACGTGAATAAACGATACCGTCGCGGACAACGGCGCGGATTCCGTCTATCTTGTGCGACGCGAACACGGGAAAACACACCTTTGACAAATCGGCATTCAATGCCAGCATGGGGGAAATAGTAGCTGTTTTCATCTTCATGCCCTCATAGCCGCAAATTTTTCTTTCACTGCTTTTGCAGCGTGGACGGCATTAGCGCTTAACTGTCTTACCCATGCTTTGCGCGTCGGCGACCATTTGAACCCGTGCCGTTTCAAAACGGCTCTAATCTCATCTTCCGGCTTGCCGTCAAAAAAGAACATGATGCGGTTTTCTTCCTTGTCTTCCCGGTACTCGTATAAATCTGTTTTTTCTTCCTGGGACTCTCGCGCCGCAAGTTTTTCCAGTCCTGCGATTCTGTCTTTGATTCGGCGTATGTTGGCGCTGTTATTGGAAAGGGAGAATGGAGCAAAGCCGACACGCCCGCAAAAGTCAGGACAAATCAGTTCATCCGCCTGTTTTTCCGTGAAACCAAGTCCCACTAAAGCTGTTTTTCTTTCCTCTTGAGTTTTGCAGCGTCGTATAGCTGCATTGGCTTCTTTCATGTGTTCTTGCGCCTGTTCAAGACTGGCAAGTTCCACCTGCAATTTTTTGATTGCGTCCGGATCGTCGGCGGATATTCCGCCTTGTCCTACTGATTCCGCCTTACGTTCGTAATACTGCGCTTTGTCAAGCAAATTGAACGCTTTTCCAAATGTCCGATGTATCTTTCCCCGATAATTTCTATCTGATCTTTCACTATGATGTCCAATCAAAATAGGCTGTCCAAAGGGGATCACTTCCGCCATTTTTCGCGCTCTTTTATGCGTTTCTGCTGATTCCTGGTAAGATTGTTCTGCCAGATCAAGATACCTTTGACGCCGTTCTTCCTGCTTCTGTTCGTAGCTGTTCATGATATTTTCTCCTTATTATCTTTGTTGAGAGTTATCAAATCAAAACCCTTTGGATTGTGCCATCATAAAATATTCATGTAGGCGCCTGATTTCATCTTTCCCCGGCAAACCCTTTTCCGAAGAATAAAAGAATGAGAAAGTGTTTTCGTCGTATTCCCCATATGCCAAGGAATACAAAACATTATTCCTATGGGAAATGAAACGTGAATCGCAGTAAAAATTTATCAATCCTGCTATTTCCCCGCTTTGCGCGTTCTTGTAGTCGCAAAGCCGTCCATCTTTATAAACGTCCATTTTCATTGTCCTATTCTCCATAGTCCGCTTTGCGGTCAAGAATATAGTCAGCGGCCTTTTGCGCTCTTTGCGCCGCCATGAAAAACAGCGTCTTGTCATCCTTCAGTTTCTTCAGCCATCCGCCGATATATGCGGAACTGTTTTCAATGGTTGTTTCCTCAATTCGGCATTCGGCGCATAGGAAAGCGGCGCATAATTCCGCCGTCAGCTCTTCTTTGCTGTAAACTTCGGAGCCGAAAGCGGCGGCCGTCATAAGTTCCTTGCGGGCAAGCCGTGTTTTGTGTCCGGTTGAATGTCCCAATTCGTGAAAAAGCGTTCCGTAATACCCTTCAGCGGTTTTGAAATATTTGATGTTCGGCGTAACAACCAAGTCCTCAAGCGGATAATAAACCGCCTTTGCGCCGTTGTCGGAAATTTTCGGCTTGTTCGGCATGGCGGCAATTATCTTTTCCGCCGACTCAATACCGTTGACTTCGGGAATGACAACCGTTTCCGGCGCTTCGATGTCGTCTATCTGTTCCAGGTTGTAAACGGCGCTGATTTTTAAGAACTGCCTCAGTTCCGCATCGCCTGTTTCCCTGTCTTCCTTGAGGTATCTTTTCCAAAAGACAATCGGACAAGGCTTTTGGCGAGGCTTCACGGTTCCGCCCATCTTTTCCGCCTGTTTCCATGTCAACCAATAAGGGGAGATGTAAGGCATGATCTGCAAAAGCCAGAAATTGACGCCATTATATTCCTTGCCGGTCAAAAGGTTTTTCGGCCTTCCACATCCTGACTTCCAGGGCTTTTTCCAAGGAACAATGCCTTTCTCAAGCTCTCTGACGATGCGGTCTGTAATTTCCGCATAAATAAAGCGGTTGGCGTGTACGGTAGCTGTTTCAGGTTTTGGCGCTGTCTGTTCCGCCGGTGTAGCTGATGCTGATGTTTCAGGCTTGGCAGGTTCAACCGGCGCAACTGTTCCTGGTGTTGTTGTCGCTGTAGCTGTTTCCGTTATCGGTTCGGCAATCGCCGGAATCGGCATTGCTTCAAGCGCCGCCTGAAATTCATCAAAAAAACCGTCCGGCGTTGCGTCAAACTCAAGCCATGCCACCGGCGGAACGTGGTCAATGACGTATTCCCGCGCGTAACCGACAAGGTAAAACCGAAAATCTGAACCATCGCTATAAATCACGGCAAACGGCGCGTTTCCGTGAATCTCGGAAAGTTCAAAGACGATATTGTGGTTTTTCCCGATAGCGTTGACCGTCTTTTCAAACAGCGAAATGTCAAATCCGGCAAAGTCAAAATACTTGTTAAATTTCCCGGAGATGGCATTCATGCGCCGGTGAAGAATAACGCAATTATCTTCTTCCATGCTCTTCCCCGTGATAATCGCGTCCTTGCATGTATCCGGCGCAACGGTGAATTTTGTATATCCTGGACGGCCGCAAAAGAGATTATCGAGATAAGAACGAATGCCGACGTTGATATTAAGTGGATTTGTTTCCGCTTCAAAATGGTTCTTTCCGTCGGAAAATACGAAGCTGCTTTCATCGAAGGAAACTTTCAGGCTCTTTGTCTCTTTCGGCAATTCTTTTAGCCATGAAGCAATGTCGGACGGATTCGGCAACGTGCAATCCGGTACTCCGAAATTAAAAACCTGTTGAAAAATCGCTATATCGTTATGAGCAACGATATAGCCATCATAAAAATGCAGCGCTTCGCCTTTCAAGATTCCCGCGCGGCGGAAAATGTCCTGAAGATATTTTCTTTCAATGGATACCCCGCCTTGCCCGGACTTTTCACGCACGATGACAACCGGCACCCGGAGGTCTTCAAGATGGACAAAAAATTCAGCTTTGAACGCGCATGAGGAGCGGCCATGCCTGAAAACAACGTGCGCATCTTCCCTCCGTGAATCTGAATCCATAGCTGATTTTGGGAAAGCTGATATTGTCATTTGCGTTTCGGCTTTGTCCGTTTCCGGAAAAGACGAAAGCCAGGCGGCTATTTTTTCAGGATGTTCAAGCCGCAAATAGCGACCGCGCAAGGCAGACGCAAGAACCGGATTGCGAAGCGTTCGGACATAAGAGCTTTTGTGAAAGACTCTTTTGTCATGCAAAACGAAGCTGACATTACCGCCGGTCGGGAAAAGATAAAGGCATGGCTTGCGGATGTGCCCGCGCTCCCATGACGGCTTTGAAAAATTCGCCCGTGCCGTAACGGCCTTGATGGTGTCGACAATCGACTTGCGGTCAACGCCAAAAGTGGAAGGGATAAGAGATTGCATATCTTTACCCTCCTACAAGCCAATATGATTGATGAAAATATTATCATAGCCCATTGCGGCCGCGATTCCGGAAAGCGCCTCTCTTACGGCGTCGTTTCCGACTCCATCGATACTTTCCGATAGGCCGATTCCGGCGCTTTCTATCGCCTCCGCAATGGCGGCGCTAGGCTTGTCATATCCGTAACCACTATCCTTTCCGCGTCCGGAAGCGTAATAATTGTTGCCGCCATATAGCCAGATTGACGCATAGACGACCACGCCGCCGTTGCCGCTTCTGCTCATCCAGCAACGGCAATCAATGACGTTGCGCATTGTGCCATTGTCCAGGGCAATAACCACCCAGGAGCTGACAAGCTCCTTTTCTCGGTAATTCCGGGCATTGCCGCTACCTTGCGCGGGCATGGTAGCTGTGATAAGATGCTGACTAGCCATGATGCTAACCTCCGATGGGTTAAGGTTACTTTGTGGTCAGCCTTCGGCGATTGCTACGAACAATCGCCGAAGGCGTTTTTTCGCGGCGGGAAGGTTTTTCGCCTTCCCTTGATTTTTTTTCGCATTTCCCGAAAAAAATTGCAAGAAAAATTTTTCGTTTTATGTTAATTATTACAGTATGTTAAAACTATTTTTTCATCTTTTTTGTCAATGTAACTTATTGAAATAACTTATCTTTTGATTTTTCATTCCATGCCGCAATACTTAATCATTGCGGCATGTTAGAAAAGCCAAAATGCTACTTAATCCCGTGACAAGCCAACTCTTCCGCGGTATGCGCCGCCAAAAGGCTGTCATATATTTTCCCGTCGCCGAGCACCTTGTCACTAAGGACGGCAAGCCCGTCATGCACCTGGCTGGCTATTTCCAGTCCGTTCCTAAGATAAGCCAAAAATGACTGTTCGGCGTCTGCAATAATCTTTTCCCGTCTGAGTTCCTGTGCCTCTGCCAGTGTTGCTACCCAGGGGCAACGCTCCATGACAGGTCCGTCAAGATGCACGGCGCAAGCCACACGGTAGCCGTTCCCGCTCTGAAAAATATCGAATCTTTTCATGGTATTATCATCCTGCGATGGTGATTAGACAGTGCGCCATCTGTATCCGGTAAAAATGCTCCTTTCGTCCGTCCTGATGGGCTCATCGTATTCCGTCGGTTGCCCGTCGAAAAAATATGCTTTCCCTTCGCCGAACAGCTCTCCTCTGATGTATGCCCGCGCATCACGCACGGCCGCCAGCATCGTTGCCGCGCAACGGTACCCATTGAGAAAACCGCTGTTATTATTGGCTGTCCAGTATATCATATTTCCCCCTTGCCTTTTCGGCAGGCCGGCGGTATGTTTTTGGCTTGGTGCCTTGGCATACCGCCGGGTTTTGGGTTATGGGCCGTTGCTAGTGTCAGCTAGCGGCGGCTCTTTTTGCGCCATGCCGTCATATACCGCTTTGCGCGGTACAAGGTCAGCGCGGCGCGCAACCTTTGCCTTGCGGGCATGTCGGTATAGTGCCTCCATGCCTGCCAGAAGGTAGTCACAAGCAACCACCTCCCTTATAGCGCCGGTTTCGGGTTTCCAAGGCTCCCCGCCCTATCTTGCCCGCCCGCCCTTGGGGCTCCCGTTGCGCTATGTATATGTAGTAGCATTTTCTGTGCCAATACTATACATATCTCATTATATACTATATAATAAGTATAATAATTTCATGATATTACAATAATAATACTTACAACGCAAACGCTTTTCATGCTTGTTATGCGCTTTAGTACAAAAAATTTAACTTCCGCTTTTTTTCACCGGGTTCCAAAAAAACAACGCGCCTTGCGAGTATTGACAACACAATACCTGCAAGGCGCGTTAAATTTATTGTACTACGTTTTTATCTATGTAGTTATTTCATATGTTTATATTCATATATGCGTATAAATATTTTAACCAAGTAAATCCTCTGGCTTACATCCCAGGATAGCCGCATACGCACAACCATGCAGGAGGGAGATAGCTTGCAATCCGGCCGAATGACGCTGCACGCTCTCCATTGATATGTCAATGCCTGCTGCCAGCATAGCCTTGTGCAGCCTGTACGCCGTATACCCGGCCGCCCATGTCAGCCTTTCAAGCGGCGTCCTTGCATCGGCGGCGCGGCGCTTCAGTTCTTCGGCGTCCAATGGAGGGCGCCCGGCCTTGCGCCTGGTGCCAAGCCAAGGCGTGCCATACTTCCTTTTCTTTTTCTCTTCCATGCTTCATACCCCAGGGGGGTTCGGGCATCTAGGGCGCCCGGCCTTGGAACCCTCGTGCTCTCAGATTTTCCCTTGTCCAATTCCCGATTTTCGGGCTTTCTCCAAAAAAGTAGCTTGGTCAACCTCAATCGTCTTGAAATTTCCCATGCAATTTTCGCACCGAAAATAGCGCGTTCTTACTTTTTCTCCTGTCTTAGTTTTTGTTCTCACAATATTTTCACTATTACAAAACGGGCATAGCGTTTTCATAAAAGAATGTGGAATGCCGTATTTATTATTCATTCACTCCCCCTCCATCCACCTGACGATGACGGCCACAATATGCCCGGCTTCCTCTCTGGCCCGTTCCGGTCCCTGAAACAGCAGCGCCCATGCGAACTCCAGGACTTCCTCAAGCAGGATGCAGATAACGTGCAGCTTCCGTCTGGCCGGCACAGGATGTTTCCGCCGGGCGTGTTCGGCGGCCTTTGCGAAAGCCCAACCGGTATCAACACGCATTATCGCATCACCGTCAACCCCGCCGAATCTGTGACTCGAGCCACGCCAAAAATCCGGCGTCCGGTAGACTCGTGTCTTGCCTACAAAAAGCACATCGCCGCCCGGCCCGCGTCCGAAGCTGTCCAGATTTGCCAAGGTTGACGCTGCATAAGCTCCGCCGGTTAATTTTGCGGCTTCGCGGCGCGATAGAACCGGCGGCAGGTTGTCCACGTTCACGCCGAACAGAATGCTTTTTGTTTGTTGGTTTTTTTTGAATTATTCATAGTCCTCTCCTTACAAGGCAAAAGCCTTGATTTTTTACTGCATCACCAGCCCCGGCCAGGGCTCCACTGCCCCGTCGTCCAGATACGCCTTTATCTCCTTCCATGCCCGTTCCCATCCCCTGGCCCACAGGCAGGCATACCCGCAGGTCAGAAGGACGCGCATCATGCTTTCCTGCGCCGCCGACAATCTGCCGCCGGCCGACTTCAACTCGACAAACAGGCCGTGCAGTTTCCCTCGCGGCGCCGGGATGAAAATGTCAGGCACACCCGCCCTCACGCCTTCGGCTTTCAGCTTGGACGCCACCTGGATGAATCTGTGTCCGCCGTTCGGGATCGCAAATGCCGCCGCAAGCTCCGGGTATTGTCTTTCGTGAAGGCGAAAGCAGCGGAACAGCGCGGACTGTTCGGCGTGCTCACTTGCGTGGGGACTTGTGATTTTCCTTGGCATTTCGTTTTTCCTTTTCCGCTTCGGCGGCCCTGCCGCACTCCGGGCAGTAAATCCGCCCCGGCTCGCCGCCTTTCGTCCATCCCGCGACACGGAGGTCATGCGCCAGTTGTGAGCGCGTCGGGCTGGTATGGCTCAGTTTTTTGCAGCCGACGCATTGCGCTATGATCGTCCAGGACATGTGTTTCTTGTTCTCCTCGCAACTCAGGCAGTTCAGGTCGCCAAAAAGCTCAATGAAGCAGGGGCGGGTCACGGGTAATCTCCGTCTTCACGAGGGAAATATCTGCCCTCAATGATTTTTGCGAAATTCTCCGGTCGCACCATCCACGGCAAGTCAGCGTAAAACGATCTTCCGTCGCGCTGTGAAGTCCTGCCCATGAGAAAATCCGAGTTCCGAATTGTAGTAAACACCTTGCGAAAATACGCCAACCCACCACCACGGTCCCTGAACATTCCGCGTTTCCACTGCTCTTTCCAGCGGGCGGACAGATGTTTTTCCCGTTGGCTGTTCCAGACTTTGACTTTTCGCAGTTCAGGCAAAATATCGTGATACTCGGCAATGATTTCCTGATGCGGACATGGCGGCGCATGATTTTCCGGAGGCTTTTCCGTGTCGCAGACTTCGGCCCCGGCATCCGTTGCCGGGTTTCCCGGCGACATATGAGACGAAGTCTCATTCTCTTCAGGAGAAGGAGAAGGAGAAGGAGAAGGAGAAGGAGCATTGCCAGAATCATGTAATTGCTTTGCAGTAGCATTGCCGTCGCTTTGCCGTGGCATGGAGTCGGCATTGCCAGAATCATGTAATTGCTTGTTTTTCCTCTTCTCCCAGCCAGACGTGGCATTTTTTTGAGCGCGTTCACGTCGGGATTTTTCTTCTGCCACCCACGGATTATTTTCCGCCCAATCATGCAGAAGCAATCCGCCCTCGCCCTGATCAAGAAATCCCACCTCCAGAAGAATCGCGACAAACTCACCGTCCTGGCCTTCCCATTCGGAGACCAACTCAATATCTTCAGGCGTCATGCCGGAAAGATTGCCGTCCGTTCTGACCTTGGCGGCATAAGCCCAAAGCTGGAGCAAGCTCAGTAGCGCGGTTGCGCCAAGACGCTTGCGGAGTTTCCTTGCTTTGTGGTGACTGAAAAAATCCACTGAAACGCGGAAGTCGGCATTCATAGGGAATCCACCGCATTAGAGTTTTTAATAAACACAAATCCGTCATCATCGTTTTCCTCAAAATCCGCGAACGGCTTGTTGAAGCGCAGATACGCCGTTCCCGTGCCGGATGAGCGCCCCTTTGCCACAATCGCATGAACCGGCGGCCGGGCCTGCTTGTTGTCAATCTTTCTGGTGTACAGCATGATCACGATGTCGGCGTCCTGCTCGATGGCCCCGGATTCCCGGAGATCCGAAAGCTGCGGCGTGCGCTCGGATTCCTCGCTGCGTCTGTTGAGTTGCGACAGCAACAACACCGGAACCTTGCAATCCATCGCAAGCTGCTTGAAATACCGCGTCATGTCGGCTATCTCACGCTCGCGGCTTTGCTGTTTTGCGTCAGGAATCATGAGTTGCAGATAGTCAACCACGACAAGCCCCAGGCCGCGCGTCGTCTTGGCAAGCCGCCTGACTTCGTTCGGCGTCATGGGGGCCGTTGATTTTTCGATGATGCGCAGGGGAAGGCCGCGCATCCCGTCGCGAGTTTTCCGTATTTTGTACAGTATGTCCGAGGCGTGTTCGATTCCCTGCCGGAAATAGCGCATGTCGATGCGGCTCTCGCGGGAGGTGATGCGGCTGGAAAGCGTGTATTCGCTGACTTCGCGGCTTACAAAAAGCGTCGGAATATCCGCTTTGGCCGACTCGACGGCAATGCATCCCGCAAGCGCGGTTTTCCCGGTTCCGGGACGCCCGGCGAGTATCACGAGTTCGCCGCCCACAAATCCGCCCTTCAGGACGCGATTAAGCCCCGGCCAGGGCGTCGGCATGGGCTTTGCCGCCTCACCGCTCTCAAGGGCAGCAATCATGCGGTCAAGAGCGCCGTCAATGGTATGCTCTTCCTGTGGTCCCCCGTCCATATCGGCGGCAATCACGGAAAGAGACGCCGCAATTTCAGACGGGTCGTTGCCGTATTTCTGGCATTCCCGCACGAGGGCCATCAGTTTTCCTTCAGCCTTTCGTTTCAGGGATTCGCGGCGCACGGCCAGGGCGTAGTGCATGATTGCGTCTTCGCGGGAACCGAAAATGGACATGGTGAACGCGGCGATGCTTTCAGCCGTCACGTTCCGCCAGTTCGGGGCGTCGGCGTCCTTTCCGGCAGGCTCGCTCTGTTTTGCGTGGATATGGGTCCAGACGGCCTCAAGGGACGGCCTGACGCCTTTTGCGGCAAGCTCGGCTATGGCGTGATAGACGGTGTGCTGTCGCGTTCCGGGTGTGAGATGTTCAGGCGGGCAGACGGCGATAACGTCTGAAGCCCGCACGGTGTTTTGCTGTATGCCCGTCAAAAGCGACGAGACAAAATCCATCTCCTGGTCAAGGCGGGATTGAAAAGCGTCAGTCATTGCCCATCACCTCATTGATTTTTTCCATTGCGCGGTTCATCCTTCCCACCGCGTCCAACGCCGACCTTTGCCGTTTTTCCCTGCACGCTTCTTTGAACGCGCGCATACCTATTTCCAGGTCCAGCGACGCCAGAATCAGATAGTGACTGTCCGTCAGTCCGGCGTAGTCCTCGCCGCTCAACTTTGCGGCCGGCGTGAAAGGCAGAATGTTGCTCATATTCCCCCGCCGGAGACATACCGCTCTATCCTCTCCCCTATCCACCGCATGACAGGCACGGCCATGCTGTTGCCGAGCGCCTTGTAGCGTGGTCCGTCGGCGCACCTGACAAGTTCGTCAAGCGACAACGCCGTCCTGCCCTGTCTTTCCATGCGGCGGAGGTAGCGACTGTAAGAGCGCTCAATAATCGG
>JAISXC010000292.1 GCA_031270875.1 Desulfovibrio sp. | reverse complement strand
CCGGCGGGCGCGCCCGTCTGGCAGTGGCTGGACATCGCGGCGGGAATTCCGCGCATTGCCGCGGCCACCTGCGAAGCCTTCGTGCCGCAGATGGCAAACTTCGACCGGATCGGCGGCGTCAGTTTCCACAAAGGCTGCTACCCCGGCCAGGAGGTCGTCGCGCGCGCCCAATACCTGGGCAAGGTCAAACGCCATCTCTACCGCGCCCGCGCCGCCGGCCCGATCGCCGCCGGCATGAGCGTCTTCCCCGCCGCCGCGCCGGAGCAACCGTGCGGCCAGATCGCCAACGCCGCGCCCGCGCCCGGCGGCGGCTTCGAGGCGCTGGCGGTGCTTCTTGAAGACGCACCCGGCCAAAGCGAACTGCGGGCGGCCCTGGCCGACGGCGGCAGCATCGGATTGACGGGCGTCGTTCCCGTCAGCGGATCAACCTAAAGAGACGAACGAAGCGGGCGGGACGCCCGCGCTCCATTGTTTCTTGGTTTTTGCGCGCTTCTCAAGCGCGGATCACGGGTCTGTCCGCCGGGTCAACAGGAGCGTGGCGCCGACGATCAGGACCATCCCCGCGAAAGTGGCCGGTTCCGCCGGTTCGTGAAAAACCAAAATGCCGATCAGCGTTGCCACCACGGGTTCGATGGTGGCAAGCACGCTCGCTTTGCTCGCGGCGATTCCCCGCAGGCCGAGGGTGTACAGGCCGAAGGAGCCGAGCGTGCAGAAAAACGCCATCCCGCAGGCCAGGAAGAAAAACACGGGGTCCGCAAGGCGTACGAACGTCTGGGGCAATGGGATCAGAAAGGCGGATCCCGCAGCCGCGAAAACGAGCGAGTAGACAGTCACCGTCAGTGAAGAATAGTGGCGCAGGGCGTATTTCCCGAAAATGGAATACAGGGCATAGCAAACGCCCGAACTCAAGCCGAGGACAATGACCGGCCAAGGGGCCATGCCTGCTCCCGCCTTGCCGTCGAGGATACCCGTGACGCAGACGCATCCGGCAAAGGCGCAGCCAACGGCCAGGAGTTTACGCTTCGTCACGCGCTCCCTGAACAGCAGGATGGAGAAAAAGAGCACGAAAACCGGCGAGGTATAGAGCAGCAAAGCCGCCAGCGCGATGCTTCCCGACTCGATGGTGCGGAAGTAGCAGTAACTGAAGAGCATGATGCTGCCGATGCCAGTTCCGGCGAAACACCAGGCGTCGGCCAAGCGGAACCGCAGCAATGCGGGATTCCGGATCGCCATCCAGGCGGCAAGCGGCAGAGCGCCGAACGAAACCCGGATGAAGACGATCTGTTCCGGAGAAAACCCGGCCGCGGCGAATTCCTTGACGAACAGGGGTAAGAGTCCCCACAGGACACCGGCGGCAAGAACGCACAGGCTTGATTTCAATTCCGGCTTTCAGCCAGCGTAGCCCGGAACGGCTTCGCGCCTCGACATTTCCGGCACTTCATTTGTCCAGGCTGCGCGGGCTATGCTCGCTCGGGGGGGATGGCGGTATCAGGAGGAGACGGCCACCGCCCGATCTCGAAGCCGGTGCATTCATGCGAGCCGTCCGTGTCGATGGTGTATTGCAGCCGGAAATCCAGCGGCGTGGAAGGGTCGGAAGCGATGTCCACCACCACCTTGCCGTCCGGCTGTTCCCTGGCCGTGATCGCGTAATTGCCGTGTTCGGACATGGGGTTGCCGGGGAAAAGGGCGCTGAACTGTTTGGCAATCACCGTGCTGGCCTGGGAAAAGGCTTGCAGCACGCGGGCGGTCTGGACTTCCCGGCCGTGGGTCAGTTCGCGTGCCCAGCCGACGATGGCTTGAAGATCCGGGTTGTTCGCCGTGTTCTCCCCGTCGGCAATGTGAAATGGCTGGATGCTGTGGCCGTTGCCCTGGGCGTTTTCAAAGGTCAGGTGCGACCCCGCATTGCGCCTGCGGAAATCCGTGACCAGTCCGTAGGCGGTCTGCGGGCCGTAACCACGCAGGGAGGACATTTCCAGAGTCGTGCCGACATCCGCGCGGGTGAGTCTTGCGTCAGGCCGGGCGACGATATCCAGTATCTGCCGCGGGCCTGCCATGCCGGCTGCTCTCAGGAATTCGCCCTCGATCTGCTCGGGCATGGTGGAAGGCGCCGCGGCACGACGCGCCGCGGTATAACGCTCCGAGACCGCGGTGACGAGACGTTCTCCGAAATTGTCGTCCGTAACGCCCCGGGGCATGGGAAAACCCGTGACGGCCTGCCAGATCTGTTCGTTACGCAAGGGACGGCCTCCGTTTTCCCGCTGGGCGGCCAGGAGATCCGTGCCCGCCGCGTTGATCCAACGGACCGCTATGTCGCCGTAGGGGCCTTGCGCCGCCTTCTCGGCAATGGGGAGCAAGGCGTTCCATTCTTCTCTCCCGAAAGGCGGCTCATGGGAGGAGAGCGCCTGCACGGCAGGGCTGATGACGGTTTCTCCGAGCATCTGTGCCAGGATGTCCATACATCCATTCAGCCCGCCGGGCACCTGGGAAAGCGGCGTGGAATCGGTAAACAGCAGGGGATTGATCTCGGCGTTGCCCTTGGCCAGGACGTTGGCCGTCGTGTGCAGGGTGCGCGTCATGCCCCATGCCACGGACACCTGGTCGTGTTCCCCCGGCAGTTCCGCGCCCGTGAGGAAAGCGCCTGCCACGGTGGCGGCCGTATCGCTGTTCAGGTTGTCGGCAAGAGCGGCGGTCTGCTCCGGGGTGAAGCCCGCGTTGCGCATGGCCATTTCCTGCATGACGCGCATGGCTACGTCGCCGTCCGGCTTGTTCTCGCCCATGCGCGGCAAGGCATCCCGGTAGGCGGATGCCAGTAGGCGGATGCCATCCGCCAGTTGATTGGCCGTGGCCTGCGGGGCGGAAAGCCCGATCATGGCGGAAGAAGAGGCGCGGCCCGCCTCCATCAAGGCGGATAGGGAAGTCAGGTCATGCAGATTGTATTTCTGGGCCATTTCTTTCATGATGGCTTTTTGCTCCTGCGTGAAGGCGCCACGCGGGGGATTCCTGGAATCGGGGGTATCGGGCAGCCTGTCGATGTCGTCCAG